>DATHCI010000151.1:0-4536 GCA_035319645.1 Methylocystis sp.
ACGCGGAATTTGTCGGTGACCGAATTGCGGAATTGCGGCCAACGCTTGGGGACGTGCTCTCGTAGGAATTCAAGCGTCGCGTCGGCGAACTCGCAATATGTGGCGTAGCATTTGTTGTGCGTGAGATGCTTGTGCATGACGCCCCAGAGGCGCTCGATCGGGTTCAAGTGCGGGCAGTAGGCCGGAACGAAATGCAGCTTGATCCGTCTTTTCGGCTGCGCCAGCCATTCCTGCACGAGCACGGCATGGTGATAGCGCGCATTGTCCAGAAAAACGTGGATCATCGCCAGCAGCGGATACATCGCCTCGATCGCTTGCAGCAGCCGGATCGTCGACGCTTTCGACGTCGATCATCGCGGTGAGGCGCCGACGCCCGCTGGTCTGCTCTATGGCCAGATTTTCCTTGGCCTTCGCCCAGCAGCCGACGGGACGCGTCGCGTGCGTCGGGTGGACGGCGTCCCTGAACAGCACAGCCTCGTCGGGGCCAAGCGCATTCAGGAGATCCTCGTAGGCTTCGACGAACGCCTGCTGCTTTTCGGGTCGAGCTGCTTGCCGATCGTTTCCGGCTTGCTGTATTCGAGCCCAAGCCGATGCAGCAGGGCGATGAGCCCCGAACGGCTCTCGTAGACGACGCCGAATTCCTTTTCGATAAAGGCTCCGACTTGGCGCGTCGAGCGCGGCGGCGTCGTGGCGAACCTGCCGATCAGCGTCTCTTCCTGCGCCTTGGAGAGATGGCTGGCGCTGCCGCTGCCTTCGAAACGCTCAAGACCGGCGAGCCCGGCTTGGTCATAAATCTTGCGCCAGCTTCTGACCGTGTCGTCATCAAGATAGAGGGCTTCGGCGACCTTCTCGGAGCTCCAGCCGTCGTCCAGCAGCAGCATGGCGTTGGCGCGCCGCGCGACCCGTTGCTCCGTGCGACCGCTCCGCAGCAAGGCGAGAAGCTCGGCGCGTTGCGATGGGGAAAGGAGGCCGCCGCAGATCATGAGCCTCAACCGAATCCAAAAAAGCGCCTTCTGCAAGAAGTTTTTCGGACGCTCAATGAGTCGGGGTATACCTTGCTTGAAACATTGGTCCAGCGCGCCAACCGCGTCGTTTCGCTGAAGACTCTCATCTCCCAGCAGCATGGGCATGAGTTGAGCGTGACGGACCAGTCAGAGACTCCCGTACCACGGAAACGCCAAAGGGAGACGCGGCCTCAGAAAATACGCGAAAGACGCCTGAAAAACGTCTCTGCCGCAGTGGGCTTGGAGGGCTCCCTCACAAGCCCCGGAAATGTCGCCGTAAACTTGGCCGGCCAGAGGAATATTCCGCTATAAAAACAATAGCTTAGTTCGTGGCGGAGGAGGCGGGATTCGAACCCGCGATACGGTTTCCCGTATACACACTTTCCAGGCGTGCGCCTTCAACCACTCGGCCACCCCTCCGGATCGCCGCAATATAGGCGCGGCTGACGGATTCGCAACAGCTTTGACCGGGTTTGCGCGGCAGGGGCGGATGTCTTATACGGGCGTTTCCGCAACGCCTCCGGGACCCGGCATGCTCAGATTGCTGGTCCGCCTCCTCGGGCTTCTGCTCCTTGCAGGCGGCTTCATCTCGCTCATCGTGGACGGCACGGCGTCGCTGGCCGGCGGCAGCGTCTATGTCACGACGTGCGGGAGCTTTCTTCAAAGCGTCGCGCCCCGCCTGAACGAGGCGGTCCGGCAAGGCTTTCTCGCGCGTCTGCCGGCGGCGGTGTGGGACGGCGTCTTCGGCGTGCTGCGCCTCACGCCATTGAGCCTCGCGCTCTGCGCCCTCGGCGCCGTTTTCGTCCTGCTCAGCCACAAGCGCCGTGCGACCATCGGCTATGTGGCGCAGTAGGCCAGATTCGCGGGCGCCGGAGGAACGCGGCGTGATCGAAGGGCTGCCGGCGCTCGCCGCGCGCGCGCTCATCCTCGTCTACCGGCTGAGCTTCTCGGCGTTCGCCGGACGCTGGTGCCGCTATTTGCCGACCTGCTCGCAATATGCTGACGAGGCGATCGCCCGCCATGGGCTTTGGGCCGGCGGCTGGATGGCGTTCGCCCGCGTCTGCCGTTGCGGTCCGGGCGGCGCCTCAGGCTATGATCCGCCGCCGAAGACGTCGCCGGCGGGCGCAAAGCCGTTCGCGCCTTGGCGCTATGGCGACTGGCGCGGACCGCGCGCGGCTCCGCCGGTCTGCGAAGCCGTCCCGTCTCAGGAACGCGCCATGACCTCGACGGCCAAGCCGTAGATCCGCAGCCGCGCGGGCTCGGGGAGGCTGCGCAGCGTCTCGAGGTAAGTTTCGCCGGCGGCGCACATTTTTGCGTCTTCGAGGGGCGGATCCGGCATCTTGCCGTCGAGCAGCGCGCCGATGACCTCCTGACTCAAGCCGCGCGCCGCCAGCGCCGTCTCGAGCGCCTTGAAGTCGGCCTCCGTTGGGCCAGGGCGCTCGATCTGCTTCGCCCCGCCGTTCACGATGGCCTCGAGCCCGGCGAGCGCCATGTCGGCGACGAGCGCGCGACGCGTCGCCGCAAATCGCGAGAACTCGCTCATTTCGGCGCCGCCATAGAGGAAGGCCACGCATAGCCTTGGGTCGCGCTCGCCGATGGCGTGTAGGACCGCCCGCTGCGCCTCGAAGATCTTCGACAGCGGCCCCGGCTCTGCGCGCGCGGCCGCCACGCCGCGCGCCTTGCGCAGCTTTCGGACCGCCTCGGAGACGAAGGCGTCGACGGTCGCTTCGCCGCCCACCGCCGGTCCGCCCTGTCGCGTGGCGAACTCGTCGACGGCCGAGCGATATTCGGCAGGGAAGTTTTCTCGAAGCCGGTCCAGAAACGGAGCATAATCCGGCGCCGCGGCGATCGACGCCTCGAGCCGCTGCCGCGGCGTCGGCGCCTCCTGTGGCGGAGGAGGCGGCGGCGCGCTCGCAGCCTCCGTCGGCGCGCGCGGGCCGTCAGGCTTCCCGGCGGTGACGAGCAGCAGTCCGACGCCGAGACAAGCGAGAACGAAGGCGCCAGTCAGATAGAGGAGGAGCCGTTCCAGGGGCATGTTCTGATCTTGCGTCGCGTGCGGGCGGAACGTATGCCCCGCTTTCTACGCAAAGCGCGACGCAGTGAAAAGGGGGGTCCCCTGACCGACTTTTCGAAACCGCAGGAGGCCGGCTCAGGCTGGAGATGGATCGCGACGCGTCTCTGAGGCCCTGCGCGCCTCGGCCTTGATGCGCTCGACCATGGAGCGCAGCCCGTTGGCGCGCTGCGGGGTGAGATGCTGCGCGAGGCCGAGCCGCTGGAACAGCGGCTGCGCGTCGGTCGCCACAATGTCCTCAGTGCTGCGCCCGGAATAGAGCGCGAGCACGACCGCCACGAGCCCGCGCACAATATGCGCGTCGCTGTCGCCTCTGAGCGTCAGGATCTTGCGGCCGTCCCGGTCCTGCGCGACGCGCACGTCGAGCCAGACCTGGCTCGCGCAGCCGCGCACCTTGTTCGCCTCGCTATAGGCTTCTTGCGGCAAAGGCTCGAGCGTCCTCCCGAGCTCGATGAGATACCGATAGCGGTCGTCCCACTCGTCGAGCAGCTCGAAGTTGTCGATGATTTCGTCGATGGCCATGTGAAGTCCGAACTCGGAGCGGCGTCGGCCCCGAGACTTCTGGCTTAGAACCCCTGCGCGCCAGAGTGAAGCCTCAATTGTTGGCCCCGAGCGCCTAGCCCTTGAGCTTTGCGCGCGCTCTGCGCGCAACGCTCAAGCCGCGCGGCTCCGCTCCAACGATCACGCCGGCGCGTCGCCCGAGCCCGTCGGACAGGTGACGCCCGTGCCGCCAAGCCCGCAATAGCCGCCCGGGTTCTTGGCGAGATACTGCTGGTGATAGTCCTCGGCGTAGTAGAAGGCGGGCGCAGGGCCGATCTCGGTCGTGATCGGGCCGTAGCCGCGCCTTTGCAGTTCGGCCTGGTAGACGTCGCGCGAGCGCCGCGCCTCGTCGAGCCGCTCGGGCTCCGCGAAGATCGCCGAGCGGTACTGCGCGCCCACGTCGTTGCCCTGCCGCATCCCCTGCGTCGGGTCGTGGCTCTCCCAGAAGATCCGCAGCAGCCGTACGAAAGAGATCTTTGCGGGCTCGAAGACGACGCGCACGACCTCGGCGTGGCCCGTGCCGCCTGCGCAGACATCCTCGTAGGTCGGGTTGCGGGTCGCGCCGCCCGCATAGCCGACGGCGGTGACATAGACGCCCTCGGCCTGCCAGAACTTGCGCTCGGCGCCCCAGAAACAGCCGAGACCGAAGAGGACGCTCTCCGTCCCCTCCGGAAAGGGCGCATCGAGCGGTCTCCCGTTCACGAAATGGCGCGCGCCGTGAGGGACGGGCTCCGCGCGGTCGGGCGGCGGCGCGTGGGCGAAGAGTTTCTTGAGCATGGGCGCTGGACCGGGGATTTTGGGGTTGCTGCCGTCAACATAGGTCGCGCCGAGGCCTTCGTCAGCCCCAGCGCCACGCGCGCGCCGCCGTGCCGGGAACTCGTCTTACGCCGTCGCCCCGGCGTCGACCGTGACGACCGTCCC
>DATHCI010000152.1:0-2359 GCA_035319645.1 Methylocystis sp.
TCACGCTTCCGAAGAAGCCGGAAGCGCAGAAGAAGGAAAAGAAGATCGAGATCAAGACTGGCTCAGCCAGCGCGGGGCGGGCCCGCGCGCCAGCGCTCGCGGAAGCTGTCGCGTCCTCACGAGCGAGGAGCGGCTCGTGATCGGCGAGTCGGGGCCGTTGCCATGAACGAGCTGCGCCTACCAGCGAACGGCGTTTTGAGATGGGAGCATTTCCCCCACGGGTCGGATGTTGGAGTGCGCGGCTTTGGACCGACGCCGGCGGCCGCGTTCGAGCAGGCGGCCCTCGCGTTGACCGCTGCGGTTACGTCGGCGAAAGTCGACCCGACGTTTCCGGTCGAGGTGAGCTGCAAGGCGCCGGATCTCGAGCTCCTGTTCGTCGAGTGGCTCAACAGCGTCATTTACGAGATGGCGGTGCGGCGCATGCTCTTCGCGCGTTTCTTAGTTCGTATCGAGGCGGCCCGGCTTCGGGGAATCCGCTGGGGCGAGCCCGTGGACGTCGCCCGGCACGCTCCGGCCTCTGAGCCGAAGGGCGCAACCTACACGGCCTTGAAGGTCGCCGCTGGCCGCGACGGCGTCTGGTCGGCGGGCTGCGTCGTCGATGTCTGACGGAGCTTGTCCGTGAACCTCGATCGATTGAGCAAGGTCGACGAAACGACTTGGCGCATCGAGCCGACGGGGTCGATGCGCGTGCCCGCAATCATCTACGCTGGCGAAACGCTGATCCGCGAAATGGACGACAAGGTCGCCGAACAGGCGGCCAACGTCGCTTCCCTGCCCGGAGTCGTGCAGGCCTGCTACGTGATGCCGGACGCGCATTGGGGCTATGGCTTTCCGATCGGCGGCGTGGCGGCCTTCGATCCGGACCAGGGCGGCGTCGTCTCCGCCGGCGGGGTCGGCTTCGATATTTCCTGCGGCGTGCGCACGATGCGCACCGGCCTCTCCGTCGCGGAGATTATCCCGCGCCAAGAGGCGCTAGCGGACGCCCTATACCTCGAAATACCGGCTGGCGTCGGCAGCAAGAGCGCTATTGCGATCGACGCTTCGGAGATGGAGGCGATGCTCGAAGGCGGGGCGCATTGGGCGGTCGGGCGCGGCTGGGGCGACCCGGAGGACCTCGAACGTATCGAGGACGGCGGCCGCATTGCCGGCGCCGAGCGCGGGTCCGTGTCGGAGCGGGCGAAGATGCGGCAAGCGCGCGAGATGGGCACGCTGGGCTCGGGCAACCATTATCTTGAAGTGCAATTCGTCGCCGAAATCTTCGATCGGTCGGCCGCGGCCGCGTTCGGCCTGGAACGGGCCGACGTCGTCGTCGCCATTCACTGCGGGTCGCGCGGCCTCGGACACCAAGTCGCGACCGAATTCGCCAAGGACATGGTGATCGCGGCGCAGGCGTCGGGAATCTCGCTTCCCGACCGCGAACTCGCGTGTGCGCCGATCGGGTCGGAGGTCGGCCAGCGCTACCTCGGCGCAATGCGGGCCGCAATGAACTGCGCCCTCGCCAACCGCGAGATCCTCGGTCACTACGCGCGGGGCGTTTTTCAACGTTTCTTTCGCGGCTCGGAGCTTTCGCTGTTGTTCGACGTTTCGCACAATACCTGCAAGGTCGAATCGCACGTCATCGACGGACAGCGCCGCGAACTCTACGTGCATCGCAAGGGCGCGACGCGCGCCTTCGGGCCCGGTCGCGACAGCCTGCCGCCGACCCTGAGAGCGATTGGCCAGCCCGTCTTCATCGGCGGCAGCATGGGCACGGCCTCCTACATTCTGGTTGGCGCGGAGTCGGCCCAGGCAAAAGCCTTCGCTTCGGCGTGCCACGGCGCCGGCCGCGCGCTTTCCCGCCATGCCGCGTTGAGGCAATGGAGCGGACGCCAAATCATCGACGAACTCGCCCAGCAAGGCGTGCTGATCCGCAGTCCATCGAGCCGAGGAGTCGCGGAGGAGGCGCCGGGCGCCTACAAGGACGTGAGCACAGTTGTCGCGGCGGCGGAGGAGGCTGGCCTCGCGCGGCGTGTAGCGCGCTTGAGGCCGCTCATCTGCATCAAGGGTTGAGGGGCGGGAGACGCTGCCGGGAGGATGAGCCTCGGGACGGCACATCGCTGCCGCGCCACGCCATGCGGCGAAGGGCGACAGCCGGACCCAACCGAGAGAAGGCTGGCGAGCCATGTCCGATCCGCGCGACTACTACGAGATGCTGGGCGTGGCCCGGGATGCTGACGAGAAAATGATCAAGGATGCGTTTCGCCAGCTCGCCCTCAAGTACCATCCGACCGCAACAAGGCGCGGGACGCGACTGACCGCTTCAGGGAGATCGCCGAGGCCTACGCCGTCCTGAGCGATCCCGAGAAGCGGGCCGAATATG
>DATHCI010000153.1:0-2278 GCA_035319645.1 Methylocystis sp.
TCGAAATTCTGGCGCTTGCGCTCATGACGGCGACAATCGCCGCGACCGCGCCGATCATCCGTTTCGCCCGGACCACGCCGGCGGAGCTGGCGAGGGTTTTTGCCAATGAGCGCTAGAGGGATTGTGTCGGTCGTCCTTGCCGCGCTGGCCTCGGTCGCGGCTTGGGCGGCCTTTGCGGAAGGGGTCGACCAGGGGTTCGCGGGGCTCGGCGCGGACGCCGCGGGTTTCGACCGGCCGATCCCGGGAACGCCGCTGGTCTTCCCGCGCGATCTTGGCCCTCATCCGGGCTTTCGTACGGAATGGTGGTACCTGACGGCCAATCTCCAGGACGAATCCGGCGCCGCCTACGGCGTTCAATGGACGCTATTCCGCCAGGCCGGCGCGCCGCGAGACGAGCGCCAGGGCTGGGCCAACCAGACGGTCTGGATGGGCCACGCGGCGGTGACCGACGCCGCCGAGCATCTCTTCGCGGAAACCTTCGCCCGCGGCGGCGTCGGACAGGCCGGCGTGACCGCCGAGCCGTTTCGCGCGTGGATCGACGACTGGGTTTTCGAGGCGCGCCCGAACGCGACCGGCGCGGACGTGGAGGCCGCAGGCGCGCTCTCGCGCGCAAAAATCTCGGCGGGCGGCCCGGACTTTCGCTATGCGTTCGATCTCGCCGCCGACAAGCCGCTCGTTCTCCATGGCGACAACGGCTTCAGCCGCAAATCGGACGACGGCCGCGCCTCCTACTATTTCAGCCAGCCCTTCTTCAGGATCGATGGCGTCCTCGTGCTCCATGGACGCAAGGTTCAGCTATCGGGCCTTGCGTGGATGGATCGGGAATGGAGCAGCCAGCAGCTCGCCGCGACCCAGAAAGGTTGGGACTGGTTTGCGCTGCATCTCTCGACCGGCGAGAAGGTGATGGTTGATCGGCTGAGAGACCCCACCCACGGCGATTTCTGCGCCGGGACCTGGATCGGCGCCGACGGCGCGCGGCAGACGCTCGATCGCAACGACATTGCGCTTCAGCCGCTCTCGGAGGCGCATGTCGCCGGCCGCATTCTTCCGGTCCGCTGGCGGCTCCAGGTGAAGAGTCGCGGGATCGACGTCGAGACGGCGCCGGTGAACGCCGCCAGCTGGATGGCGACCCGCTTCCCCTATTGGGAAGGCCCGATCGCCTTTCACGGCTCCCATGAGGGGAAAGGATATTTGGAGATGACGGGTTATTGAGCGCTGCTGATGGGGCTGACGGTGCGCCCGGAAATCCGAGCGTCAGCAGGCATATCCGTGGACGACGGTGCAGAAGCAGCAACCGAGGAGCCGCGCCTGAGGACGCGTGCGTCCGTTCGTGGCTCACACGTTTCCGCCGATGAGCCGGGCGACAGTCTTGAAATCCGTCCTCCACCATCCATATACCATCTAAGAGGATGGTAGGAGCAAGAGTGGCAGGCGAGATTCATACGCTTCGTGACCGGCAAGGCGACAGCGAAAAAATCACGATCAACGTGGGATTTGTCGACCTCGGTCATATCGACCTTCTGGTGCGCGAGGGCTTCTACTCGAACCGCACCGACTTCATCCGCACGGCGATCCGCAATCAGCTCGCGTCCCACGCCGACGCGGTCAAGCAGTCGATTGTGCGCCACACCCTTGAACTCGGCCTGCGCCGCGTAAGCCGCCAGGAGCTGGAAGCCTCAAAGGCGAAGGGCGTCCGCCTCCACATCCGGGTCGTCGGGCTCGCGACGATCGACGACGACGTCACGCCGGAACTCGCCCGCGAGACGATCGAATCCATCACGGTCCTCGGCGCGCTTCACGCGAGGAAAGAGATCAAGACGGCGCTCGCCGACCGCATCCGGTGATCGCCGCAGCAATCGTGATCGCCACAAGAGACGCTCACCACAAAGGATCCGACAATGGGAACCGACTTCGGCGCGGCCATGCGTCAGGCTCTGCAACTTGTTCGCTCCCAAAATGTGCTGGAGGCGACGCGGGTCATCCAGCGCGCGCTCGCCGACCGGGGAGCCGACGCATCTCCTGTCGACGAGACGCGCGAGCGCGCGTTGATCTCGCCGCCCTCGCCCGACATCCTCGAAACCGTGGAAACGGCGAAACCGGCGCCGCAGCAAGCGCACGAACCGGCGTCGCGCGAAAAGCGGGCGGGGAACAGGCGACAGCACTCGGGGCGCCCGCGACGACCGCTCGGGGAAGTCGTGAGACAGTTGCGTCAGGTGGACCTCGCGGGCCTCGGTCGGGGCTCCGCCCAGTTGCTGGGGTTGCGGAAGGCGCCGACCGT
>DATHCI010000154.1:0-10026 GCA_035319645.1 Methylocystis sp.
CCGTTGTAGAGCACGGCCTGCGCCCCGCACGCGAGCGGATCGACGACGCCGACGCCGAGCGTGTAGGTCCAGTTGATCGCGCCGGCGTGCAGCACGACGTCGCCTGCGCCAAGGCCCATCCAGTGCGGATACATGATGCGCCTGGCGTAGGCGGCGCGATGTGCGTGCAGCACCCCTTTGGGCCGGCTCGTCGTGCCGGAAGTGTAGACGAGATAGGCCGGATCCTCCGCCGCCGTATCCGCGTAGTCCGCGAGCGGCGCGCCGGCCAACAGGCGCTCGACGCGCGCCGGGCGCAAGATGCTCAAGCCTTCGCCCGCATGAGGCTCCGATTCAAAGGCGGCGCCGAGCAGAATCGCTTCCGCCCCGCTGTCGGCCAGGAGAAAGGCCGCCTCCTCGAAGGTCAGCTGCGCCGAGGCGATGAGCGCCACATAGCCGGCGGCGATCGCCGCAAAATAGCCGAGCGCGCCGTTGGCCTCGTTGCCCATGCGAATCATGACTCGCGCGCCCCGCGACAGGCCCAGCGCCGCAAGCCCCGCGGCGAGCCGTCGTGTCTTGTCGTCGAGCTCGCCATGCGTGAAACGCAACACGCGGTCGTCGCCGATGATCGTCAGCGCGGTCTTGGTCGGCTGCTTGCGGGCGTTCTCCGCGAGGCAGTAGCGCGCGAGGTTGAAGCGCGCGGGAGCCTTGTCCTGCATGCGCTCACATCGGACGCAGGGAGAGGGCCTTGCCGTCCTTCGGGTCGCGGCGCCAGACGCCGTGAGGGTCGCGTTCGAACGTGGTCTTGTGGCCCTTGCGCGCCGTCAGCACCAGGCGCCCGCGCTCCAGCGCCCAGGCGACGGGATCGAAGATGACGAAGCCGTTGTCGCGGCAGGCGGGAGCGAGCTGCGCCCTGAGGCCGCCGGCGGCGGGGCGGTTTTCCAGGGTCAGCATGCAGCCGGTGTCCTTGTCTTCGGCCCGCAGCACGGCGTAGCGCCCTGCGACCTCTCCGGAGCGTCCCTGCCCGAGGGCGCAGCTTGCCGCCATTGTCCAAATTACGCCAATCGCTAGCATCAACGCCGGGCGCGAGACGACCTGGCTCGCCGAAGAAAGGGGAAGCCCCATCGGGTATGCTCCATTGAATTGGTTCGACCTTCGGTGACACTCTGCCCTTTTCCCGCGCCGCCGCCAAGGGTCGAGAGGAGCGAAACGCGCGTCTCGGCAGCCGGACGACGAATCTTGCGCGCCGGCAAAGCGCGCGAAACGTCGAATTTGGCGCTCGGACCAGCTTCTCACTGAGGGCGAGGAACCGCCGCGCCGTGGCTCATTATGAACTCGCCAAAGTCCGACATTCGTTCGAGATCCCCAATCATATCGTACAAGAGGCGCTCGGCGGCGCCCGCAGCCAGCAGCCGGGCCACTTCCTCGGCCGGACCCGGAAGATCCAGCTTGTGCTTAACTGCATAGTGGACGACGCTGCGGGCGAGCCCCAAGCGGACGCCCTCGGCCTTTCCGATTTCGACGCCTTCAGCCTTTCCGATTTCGACGCCTTCGGACTTTCCGATCTCGACGCCTCTCGCGGCGGCCGCCTTCATCGCTTCCTCAATACGCTCCTTGCCCGCGATCTCAACGATCTCGCGAATGAAGGGCGAGTCTTTCACTTCCTCGATCCACATTCTGAGGTCTCCAACCTTTGCAGCGGCCGTCACGTCGGGCATTGTAGCGCAAACGGCGATGAATTTCTCGATCGCTGACCGCCGGTTTTCGCCTTGGAACGAGCGGATGCGACCCACGACGGCTTCAATATAGTCCGAGTTGTCGCCTCCCGCCGCCATGAGACCAAGAATAAGATCGTCTACTCGCCCAGACCTCTTGAAAGCGTCGACGGGCGTGGCGCGGAAGTCCCTCAATTCAGCTCGGAAGCTGACGCCGCGGCCGTGCTCGTCGCTGTCCTCATAGTTGAGCAGCCGTCCGATGCGTCCGCGGTCGAGGGGCTCCCGTCCCGTGTAAGCGACGACCTGCCGTAGCTGGACGGAGGGGAAGCGCGCCCGGATCATGTTGCGATAATCGATCATGCGCCGAGCCAGAGCTTCACGGTCGTCGAGCCGCGATTGATGTTCGATGTTGAGGAGCGATCCGTCCGCGAGCCGGTACAGTCGGTCGACGCGACGCTGCAACGGATGCTGAAACTCCTGCTGGATCGGCTCGCCCACAATGTCGGGCAATCCGAAGATCTTCGGAATGGCCGCGCTGTTCCAGCTGAGCAGCTTGAAGAGGCCATCCTCCCCGATCGTCTTTGGCTCGTCTTCGGCCACGTCGCCACCCGCCATCTTGCGCGCGAGCTCCCCGCCCGAGCGCCTCTCCCAGAACTTTGCGCGGACGGCCCGGCTCGGCTAAATTGCTGAAGCTTGCCACCTGCAACGAGCGGAGATCCATGCCGACGCTTTCAACCCCGGCTGAATTCGGCGCGCCGCATCCGCCGCGCGGGCCGCAGCCATGAACGCCGCCGCCATCGCGCTCGCTGAGCGCTCCGTCCCGCGTTACACGAGCTACCCGACCGCGCCGCATTTTTCCAGTGACGTCGGCCCGACGCAGATGCGCCAATGGCTCGGCGAGCTGTCGCCCGACGCGACCCTGTCGCTCTATTTCCACGTCCCGTTCTGCGCCGAGATCTGCGCCTATTGCGGCTGCCACACCAAGGCGCTGCGTCAGCAGGCGCCGCTGACCGCCTACAAGGAGACGCTGCTGCGCGAGATCGAGCGCGTCGCGGCCTCGACGCGGGCGAAGCGCGTCGTCTCGATCCATTGGGGCGGCGGGACGCCCGGCATGCTCGGGCCGGAGCGTTTCTTCGAGATCTGCGAGAGCGTCGCGCGTCACTTCGACCTCGGCGCGTCGCCGGACCACGCCGTCGAGCTCGATCCGAGGCTCCTCGACGAAGCCTTCGCCTCGGCGATGGCGCGGGCGGGGGTCAATCGGGCGAGCCTGGGGGTCCAGGATTTCAACGCTCATGTCCAGGAGGCCGCCGGGCGCGTGCAGCCTTACGAGACCGTGGCGAAGGCGGTCGCGCTGCTGCGCGCGCAGGGGATCGACGCGATCAACTTCGATCTCATGTACGGCCTTCCTCGGCAGACGACGGAGGACGTGGAGCGGACCGCGACTCTCGCCGCTGGCCTGAAGCCCGCGCGCCTCGCCGTGTTCGGCTATGCGCATGTGCCCTGGATGAAGACGCATCAGAAACTCATCGACGCCTCCGAGCTGGCCGGCGCCGCCGAGCGCCTGGCGCAGGCGCAGGCGGCGCAGCAAACGCTTGAAGCCGCCGGCTATGTGACGATCGGCCTCGACCACTTCGCGCTTCCGCAGGACGCGCTGACCCGCGCCTTTCGCGCCGGGACGATGCGCCGCAATTTTCAGGGCTACACGGCGGATGACGCCGACGCGCTGGTTCCTTTCGGGGTCTCGTCGATCGGACGGCTGCCTCAGGGCTATGTCGGCAACGCCACGGATCTCGCGAGCTGGCGGCGCGCCGTCGAGGCCGACGACTTCGCGGTCAACCGCGGCCTTGCTTTCTCGAACGAGGACATCGCGCGCGGGGCCGTCATCGAGCGGCTCATGTGCGACTTCTCTGTGGATTACGGCGCGCAGGCCCGCGCTCATGGCTTCGTGGAAAACGTTTTCGATGCGGCGGCGGCGCCGCTTTCGGCGCTGGCCGGGCAGGGGCTGCTCGAGGTCGAGGGCCGGCGCGTCACCATGACGCAAGAGGGGCGGCCCTTCGTGCGGCTGGCGGCGACCGCCTTCGACGCCTATCTCGATCGTGGCGCCGCGCGACATTCCGTAGCCGTATAGGCGTCTCGCATCGGAGATCGTCATGACGCCGCTCACGCTCTATCTTGCGAAGCTCATCGGCGCCGTTTTCATCGTCATGGCGGCCATGCTCGCCTCGCGCGGACGGGAGCTCGAAGCGCTTCTTCGGCGTATGGTCTCAGATCCCGGAATCGTCCTGTTCTCTGGCGCCGCTCGCGTCGTCACGGGCCTGGCGATCATCATCGGTCATGACGAGTGGGGCGGCGCGTTGGCCATCGCGGTAACGCTTTTCGGCTGGCTGCTGTTCCTTTCCGGGCTGCTCCTGCTCTTTGCGCGCGAGGAGCGGCTGGTCGCTCTCGTCGAGACGATCGGGATGGGACGGCGCGCCCTGGCCTATGCTGGGGGCTTGGGCCTTGTTGGACTGTGGCTCGTCGGCGAAGCCCTGTTGGGATCGGGTCCGTGACGCAGATCGATCTTATGCCCGAGGACCTCGACATCCTGCGCAACGTTCTGAAGAACGGGCCGGCTCTGCGCATGAAGGTCTTCGTCTTCGGCGCGCGCGCGACCGGCAACCCTTCTCCGGGGGCCGGTCTCGATCTCGCAATCGACGCCGAGCGGGCGTTGACGCTCGAGGAGCAGGCGACGATCGCTGCGGCCCTTGCCGAGTCCGGCTTGCCTTACGCCATTCGCATCGAGGACCTGCACGCCGTCGACGAAGCGCTGCGCGCCGTCATCGAGCGCGAGAAGGCGCCGCTGCTGTTGATCTGAGCGCTCCTTTCTCACGCCGCCTCTCCCTTTTTGTGCGTCCGCTCCGTCCGCCGGCTTGTCACGCAACCGACGCGGCCTGTATGAAGCTCGGGCGTAGCGCGTCGCAACTTCGAGGGAGCACGAGAGCATGACAAGCGGCGTCCCGAGCGCGCGCGGCTGGAAGCGCGTGGTCATCAAACTCTCCGGCGAAGCGCTGATGGGCGAAGGCCGACATGGGCTCGACGCGCCGACGCTGGAGCGCATCGCCCGGGACCTCGCCGCGGCGGCGCAGAGTTGCGAGATCGCCGTCGTCGTCGGCGGCGGCAATTTTTTCCGCGGCATTCAGGGAGCGGACAAGGGCATCGAGCGCGCGCGCGCCGACTCGATCGGCATGCTCGCAACGGTCATGAACGGCCTCGCGCTCGAGCAGGCGATCGAGATGCAAGGGCGGCCGGCGCGGGCGCTCTCCTCCGTGCCCATGCCCTCGCTCTGTGAGTCCTATTCTCGCCGCGCGGCGCTGCATCACCTGAACAAGGGCCGCGTGACGATCTGCGCCGGCGGAACGGGCAATCCTTTCTTCACCACAGACACCGCGGCCGCCCTGCGCGCAGCCGAGCTTTCCGCCGACGCCGTGCTGAAGGCGACGCAGGTCGACGGCGTCTATACCGCCGACCCCAAGCGCGACCCCGCGGCGCAGCGCTACGAGCGGCTCACCCACGATGAGGCGATCGCCAAAAATCTCGCGGTCATGGACACGGCCGCCTTCGCGCTGGCGCGCGAGAACCGGATTCCGATCGTCGTGTTCTCGATCGCGGTGGAGGGCGCGATCGAAGCGACGCTGCGGGGGGAGGGCAGGGCGACGCTCGTGCAGCCGTGAGAGTTGCGCCAACCTGCCGCACCCGACTTACGCACGAAGATTCAGCGTCTTCGCCGCCCGTCGATGGGATGGACGAGGCGGCACAACTTAGCGAATATCATTAGCTAAGAGACGCCTATGGAAACCGTCACGATCCACACCGCCAAAAAACAACGCTCTCCCAGCTCCTCGCCCGCGTGGAAGCCGGTGAAGAGATCGTGCTCGCGCGTGGCAAGCAACCTGTCGCCAAGCTCGTCCCCTACCGCCTCAAAAGCAAGTGCCGGAATTTCGGCGCCTACAGGGGCATTGTGAGCGTGGGACCGGAGTTTTTCGAGCCGCTGCCAGAGCAGGAGCTTGCCGCCTGGGATTTGCCGTGAATGCGCTTGCTTCTCGACACACATGCTTTTCTTTGGTGGCTTGCAGGCGACGAGCAACTCTCGATCGTGGCCCGAACGGCCATCGCCGAGGAAGCAAACGACGTTTTCGTCGGCGCGGCCTCGGCGTGAGAAATCGCGACGAAGCACAGGATCGGCAAGCTGCCCGCGGTAGGCGCGATCGTCGCGGATCTCGACGATGTGCTCTCAGATCAGAGCTTCATCGGGCTGCCCATCAGCATTAGGCACGGGCAAAAAGGCGGCGCGCTTTTCGGACCCCACCGCGACCCGTTCGATCGCATGCTGATCGCGCATGTGGTTATCGAGGATCTCACGCTCGTTTCCAACGAGCCGATTTTCGATGCTTATGGCGTGAGACGACTGTGGTGAAAGAACATGCAGCTCGCCGTTTCACCGGCCGGGCCCTCCACGAGTTGATAAACAGAAGATACGATGAAGGGCGGAAAGGGGATGGCAAGACAGAAAAGCCTCGGCCTTTGGCGGATATCCGACTTGGCCCACCCTGCTCCGCCCTCGTGGCGAGGTCAATGGCGGGGACGAACTCGGGATGTCTAATTCTTCCCCGCCACCGATCTACCTGCTGCGGCACGGGGAAACGATCTGGAACGCCGCCGGAAGGTTTCAGGGAGCGCTCGACTCCGAGCTCACGTCAAAAGGAAGAAGCCAGGCTCGCGCCATGGGCGCGGCGCTGGCCAAGGAGCTTCACGATCGCCAAAAGGAGTATATTTTGAGAGTGAGCCCGCTTGGGCGGGCGAAGACGACGGCGATCATCATCGCCGAGCAAATGCCCGACGTCTCGATTGAAGAAGATCGCCTGCTCACCGAGGTGTCGGTCGGGTCCTGGGATGGGTTGACGCATTTCGAGATCGACATGGAGTATCCAGGCGCTCTGCGCGGGGCCACCTCATTCGATTGGTTTTTTCGTGCGCCGAGCGGAGAAAGGCTCGACCTTGCCCTCCGGCGCGCGCAGGCGTGGTTCGCGGGCGTGAACCGCCCGACGATCGCTGTGAGCCACGGACTTTTTGGACGATTCATCCGGGGCGCTTACCTGAAGCTCTCGACCGCCGACATGCTTCAACAGCCCGCGCCGCAAGACGGGCTTTTTCTGCTCCACAATGGAGAAGAACGTTTCTTGCCCGCTTGACCGGCTGTGCCGACCTCCCCGTGTTCTCCGGAGCGATACGCCTCATCTTTTTGGGAAAGCGTCGCCCTCGTGCTACGTTCCATATCGGAGGCGTAACGCAATGACGACCGCGGAAATCGTTTATGAAAAGCTCAAGACCGCGCCGCCAGCGCTGGCGCGAGAAGTGCTTGATTTCTTGGAGTTTCTGGAGGCCAGACGCTCATTGGGCAAGGAAAGCGAGCCGGACTCCTTCGACGAATTCTTCGGCGCGCTGAAGGGCTCAGGCGTCTTCGACGGCGATCCGGTGGAGATTCAGCGGAAGCTCCGCGATGAGTGGGCTTGAATTCCTGCTCGACACGAATGTGGCCATCGGCTTGCTGAACGGCGACGCGGCGGCGCGCGCCTTGATCGCCGAACGACACGCTCGGCCCTCGAATTGCGCAGTGAGCCAAATCACGCGGATCGAACTCCTGAGCTATCCTCTGATGACGGACGCGGCTGAGTTGCAAGCAAGAAGACTATTGGCTCGACTCCAGGTCGTTCTCATCGATGATCTGGTCGAAGCGGCGGCAATAGCTTTACGTCGTCAAACACGACTGAAATTGCCCGACGCCGTGATCGCGGCGTCGGCGCAAGCGCATCGACTGGAGCTGCTGACGTTCGACGAACGATTGCGTCAATCGATCAAGACCGGCGCCGCATGACAGCAGGACCCAGTCGCCCGGCGACGCCGTATCAAGGCGCGGCCCTCGGGCCCCCCATCACGTCCCCGTCGGATAGTTCGGGCTCTCCCTGGTGATCGCCACGTCATGCACATGGCTCTCGCGCAGGCCGGCGTTGGTGATGCGCACGAAGGTCGCGCGGTCCTGGAACTCGGCGATCGTCGGCGCGCCGACATAGCCCATCGCCGAGCGCAGGCCGCCTGCAAGCTGATACAAGATCGGCGCGACCGGACCGCGATAGGGCACCTGGCCCTCGACCCCCTCCGGAACGAGCTTCGCCTGATCCTTGACGTCGCCCTGGAAATAGCGCGTCGCCGAGCCCGCGGCCATCGCGCCGACCGAGCCCATGCCGCGATACGCCTTGAACGAACGGCCCTGATAAAGAAACACCTCGCCCGGCGACTCCTCGGAGCCGGCGAGCAGCGAGCCGATCATGACGACGTCGGCGCCGGCGGCGATGGCCTTGGCCAGATCGCCCGAATATTTGACGCCGCCGTCGGCGATGACCGGCACGCCGGCCTTTTTTGCTTCGGCGGCGGCCTCCATCACGGCGGTGAGCTGCGGCACGCCAACGCCGGCGATGATCCGCGTCGTGCAGATCGAGCCTGGCCCGATGCCGACCTTGATCGCGTCGGCCCCGGCGTCGATGAGCGCCTTGGCGGCGTCCGCGGTCGCGACATTGCCGGCGATGATCGCCACCTTGTTGCTCGTCTTCTTGACCCGCGCGACCTGGTCGAGAACCGCCTGCGAATGACCATGCGCCGTGTCGACGACGATGCAGTCGGCGCCGGCGTCGATCAGGGCCAGCGCCCGCTCGAAGCCATGGTCGCCGACCGTCGTCGCCGCGGCGACGCGCAGCCGCCCTTCCTGGTCCTTGCAGGCGTCCGGATGCTGCGTCGCCTTCTCTATGTCCTTCACGGTCACGAGGCCGACGCAGACAAAGTTCTCGTCGACGACGAGCAGCTTCTCGATCCGGTGCTGGTGCAGCAGACGTTGCGCCTCGTCCTGGCTCACCCCTTCGCGGACGGTTACAAGCGTCTTCGTCATGAGCTCGGCGATCGGCTGGCGCTTGTCCTGCGCGAAGCGCACGTCGCGGTGCGTTAGTATGCCGACGAGCTTCCCCTTGTTCGCGCCCGCGCCGCGCTCGACCACCGGAATGCCGGAAATGTCATATTTCGCCATCAGCGCGAGCGCGTCGGCGAGCGTCTCGTCGGGGTGGATGGTTATGGGATTGACCACCATGCCGCTCTCATAGCGCTTGACCTTGCGAACCTCCGCCGCTTGATCGGCGGGCGTGAGATTCTGGTGGATCACGCCGACGCCGCCCGCCTGCGCCATGGCGATGGCGAGACGCGCCTCCGTCACCGTGTCCATCGCCGCCGACATGATCGGCAAACGCAATGAGATTTCGCGCGTGAGCCGCGTGGAGACGTCGACGCTGGCCGGCGCGACCCCGGAGTGGCCGGGACGCAAAAGAACGTCGTCGAAGGTGAGCGCTTCGCCGACGGCCGGGTAGAACTTCGAAACCATGCCGGAAAACTCCTCGCGTCGTCGTTGGGGCTGATCCTGAGCCGTTTCTGTACGCTTTGCGCGCCTCCGACAAGGAGGCGCAAGCATAGAATGAGGGGAGGGCGCGGAGCGAAGCCCACGGCGCGGACCGCATTCCGGCGCGCCGCGGCGTTCTTCAAATTCCATCCCGTTCGTCCCGACCCGCCCGCGTCGCCGCCTCTGCGGCGTCAAGGAGCGCCTAACAGACGTTAACCTCCCGCTTCTCTCTGCCTTAAGCCCCGATTTGTTCAGCCTTGCTACGTAGTTTTACGGTGTGCAGTTCTAGAGGCTAACGTCAATGTTGAAAACGACCCTCAAAGAGAAACAGCGCGCCCTTGCGTCGGCGGCAGGAGAGTTCCAGCGCAGCAAGGGCGGAGCTGTCATGATGACCTTCGGCCTGGCGGTGATCCCCGTCATGCTGGCTCTCGGCGTCGGAATCGATCTGTCGAGGCTCGCCGCAGCGAAATCGACCTTGCAGGCGTCCTCCGACGCCGCGGTGCTCATGGCCGGCGCGCAGCCCACGCTGACGCAGGCGCAACGCCAGACCCTCGCGACGGGCGCCATCGCGGCCAATCTATTGTCGACTGCGACCTCCTCGACGAGCATCGCCAACACGAAAAACATCCAGAACCTCACAGTGACCGAGATGGAGCCGAGCGCCGGCGTCTATCAGGTCAAGGTCACCGCGACGGTGCCGACGACGATCATGAAGATCGCCGGGTTCAGCACGATGTCGGTGCGCGTTTATTCGCAGGCGCAAACGACGAGCGTCGGCTCCAACCACCCGCTGGAGATGGCGCTCGCGCTCGACAACACGGGCTCGATGGCGCCGAACATCTCGGCGCTGATCACGGCGGC
>DATHCI010000155.1:0-5681 GCA_035319645.1 Methylocystis sp.
CGTTCACGGCGCCATCGGCCACGATCGTCGCGTCGGCGAGATAATTCTCGAAATCGGTGCTCGACCAGGGAAAGGCGAAGCCCGAAGCGTGCAGCCGCTCGCATTCCTCGGCGCGGTCGGCGTCGATGGCCTCGATCGAAAAGGTCGGGCGGACAAAAAACCCTTTGATCAGCGACATGGGTCGGTCACGCGCTCTCCGCCGGGGCCTCGGAGGCGGAATTCTCCTCCGCCGCCTCCGGCGGCTCGGGAGCAGTTTCCTGAATGACGCTGCGCTTCGCCGCAGGCTTGGCGTCGGGCGGCTTGAGATAAAGGGGGCGCGCCGGCGCGTCGCTCGCATTGGCGACGATCCCGAGGCGCGCCACGAAAGTGATGTCCGGGGCGGGAGACGCGTTCGCGAGGACCGCCACTAGTCCGGACGCGCGAGCCTGGGCTTCAAGGAGCGGCGCGCCGGAGCCCACGAGCCGCAACGGACGGCGTTCGACCTCCTCGGGCCCGGCATGGCAGTCGCCGAGCGCCCGCAAGGCCTCGGCGACGCCGACGCGGCGCGGCGAAACGAGCAGACGCCCGTCGGGTCCGAAAGCCGCAACGTAGACCTGTCCGTGGCGCGCGTCTATGGCCGCGGCGACGACGCCCTCGAAGGGCTCCAGAAAATTGGGGGCGGCAAGCGCCGCCAGCGTCGAGACGCCGACCAGCTCGATCTTGCGTGCGAGGGCGATGGCCTGCGCGGCGGCGAGTCCGATGCGCACGCCGGTGAAGGAGCCCGGCCCGACCGTGACGGCGATGCGGTCGATCGAGGCCAGGCCGCCCTCGACGGACGAAACGACGCGCTCGACGAGCGGCAGCAGCGCCTCCGCATGGCCGCGCTCCATCGGCTGGGACTCGACCGCGAGCGGCTCCGACGCGCCGGAGTCGAAGACGCAAGCGGAGACGGCAGGGAGCGCGGTGTCGATGGCGAGTAGACGCATGCGGAGGTCGGGGACAGAGGACGAAAGACAGGCTACAGATTACCGTATATAGCCCAATTTCAAATTAATGTCGTCGAACCCGCCGGACCCGATCTCCGACCCCGCTTCGCGAGTCCTCCCGCCGCCCTTTATATCTGCTCGATCCCGCGCACGTCGGGCAGGAAATGCCGGAGCAGGTTTTCGACGCCGTGACGCAGCGTCGCCGCCGACGACGGGCAGCCGGAGCACGCGCCCTTCATCTTGAGATAGACGACGCCGTCGCGAAATCCGCGGAATACGATGTCTCCGCCATCGTTCGCCACTGCGGGACGGACGCGCGTCTCGATGATCTCCTTGATGGTCGCGACCTTCTCGGCGTCGTCGGGATCGAAGAACTCTCCTTCGACGCCTTCCGCCGCCGTTTCGCCGACGAAGAGCGGCGCCCGCGAGGAGAAATGCTCCATGATGACGCCGAGCACGGCGGGCTTCAGATGCGCCCACTCGGGGTCGCCCTTGGTGACGGAGACGAAGTCCTGCCCAAACAGAACCGACTTTACGCCTGGCAGCGACAGGAGCGCTTCCGCGAGCGGCGACCGCGCCGCGCTCTCGCGAGAGCGAAATTCGAGCGCGCCTCGCTCCAGCACCGTCTGCCCAGGCAGAAATTTCAGCGTGGCGGGATTGGGCGTCAGCTCCGTCTGGATGAACATCAAGGCTCTCCTTTCGCCCCTCGGGCCGTCCGGAACATAGGGCGAGGCGCAATGAAGTTCACGTTCATTTTCGCCTTTGCATGCCTCTTGCCAGGCCAGGGAAAATCTTTCAGAACACCCGGCCATGGCGAACGAGCTTGCGCTGCTGGCGGCGAACGCGGCCTATTATGACGCCTTCAACGCCCGGGACGACGCGGCCATGGCGGAGCTTTGGGCGCATGAGCAGGTCTCCTGCGTCCATCCCGGCTGGCCCTCGCTCGTCGGGCGGCGCGCCGTGCTCGCGTCGTTCAGCCAGATCTTCCGCAACCCGCGCCAGCAACCGATCGAGCGTCAGCAGGAGAGCGTCATCGGCGGCGCGGACGAAGGCCGCGTCATCTGCATCGAGAGGCTCGGCGACGCCGCCCTCGTGGCGACCAACTGGTTTCGTCTGATCGGCGACAAATGGCTGCTCCTGCACCACCAGGCAAGCCCGCTCGCCATCGAGGCCGCCCCGGCCGCCGGCCGCGAGTCCATGCACTAGCGGCGCTTCTCGAGAGACTGGATGGCACCATGCGCCTTTCTTCGTCCTGCATCCTCGTCGGCCTCCTTTGCGCCGGCGCCGCGCGCGCCGAGAGCGTGGCGCTTTCTTGCCAAATCGCCTCGAAGGAGGGGCCGAGCCAGGACCTTTCGGTCGAGATCGCGAACGGCCGCGTCCGATACGGATCGGGAGGGTCGGCTCTGGTCGAGGCGCAGTCTATCAGCGGGTTCTCCATGAACGGCGGGTCGATCGCCTTCCGGCAGAACTTCCCCTCCGAGCGAGTCGTGTGGGATTGGACGATTGATCGCGCCTCGGGCGCGATCACGATCAAATATGTGAACACGGCCAACAGTTCGACCTTCCTCACGAAGCGAGGGACTTGTCGCTGAGAGCTCGCGGCGTCATCCGCGGATTTCATGCGCGGTCGAGGGGCGCAGGCTCGCCGGCTTCCCGCTTCTCGCGACAATGGAACGCCATGCCGAATGACGCGACGCGCCCCGCCCCATTTTCGCCGCTCGCTCTCGGCGCCGCTGCGGCCCTCGGCGCGCTCGTCATCGACCAGGCGAGCAAATACTGGCTGCTTCGCGTCTTCGACATCGAAGCGCGGCAGCCAATCCGGCTGACGCCTTTCCTCGACGTCGTGTTGAGCTGGAACCATGGCCTGTCATACAGCCTGCTGGCCGCCGAAGGGCCGCTCACGCGTTTCGGCCTGCTGGCGCTGCAACTGTCGATCATCATGGTGATCTGCCTGTGGCTGCGGCGCGCGCGCGCGCCGCTCACGGCCCTCGCGCTTGGGCTGATCATCGGCGGCGCGCTCGGCAACGCGTTGGACCGGCTCCTGCGCGGCGCCGTCGCCGACTTCTTCTTCCTGCACACGACCCTGCCGGTCGGACCGCTCGCCAATTATGTCTTCAACATCGCCGACGCCGCCATCACCATCGGCGTGCTGCTGCTCGTCTTCGAAGGCTTCGCCTCCAAAACGCCAAAAAATTCGTCTTAAACAGACACAACTGGACGATTCGCCTCAATCTTGGAGCCAGCAAGCCATGAAATTCCCGCGCCTCGCCTTTAGCGCGCTCTTTCTCGGCCTTTCCGCGGGGAGCGCTCACGCGGCCGACGACGGCTCGGTGTTCAACGCGCTCTCGGGCGTCTTCGGATATGGGGACAGCCAAGGGGAGAAGATCGACTTTCGCGAGCGTCCGAAAATCGTGCTGCCGCCCAACCGAGAGGCCCTGCCTGAGCCGCGCGCGGCTGATCATCGTCCCTCCTCGTGGCCGGTGGACAGCAGGGGGTCCACTCGGGGCGGTCCGCGCGTCGTGAGTTCCGCTCAGGGGCTCTCCGCCGGCGACCCGAAGCGCGAGAACCTGACGCAACCGCCGGACGGATATCGCCACCCGACCAAGGACATGTCGAACTGGACGGATCCCGAAGCCAAGAAGGGCTTCAATCCCCTTTCTTATGTCAGCGGGCTGGGGAAAAATCTCGGGTTCGGCGAGTAGCCAGTTCCGAGCGAATAGTTTTCGGCAAAGGACCGTTCGCGTCAGGAACGCGTCGCGAAAGCCGAGCGCAGCATCTCCAATTGCTGCTCGATCGGGCTCGCCAGCGGCGCTCCGACGACTTTCGCCGCCGGGGCGTAAATCAGCGCATCCAGATGAAGAATTCGCGCCTGCAAGCGCACCGAGTTGATCGACAGCTCGCGCAATTTCTGCGGCAGCGCCGCGAAAGCTTCGGGATTCGTGGCCAGCTCCTGCTGCGACAGCCGCACCCGATGACGGTCGCTCGCCGCCTGCGCGCGCGTCATTTCGCCCTGATTGACGGCGCGCTGCAACAATAGCCAGGAGGCGATCTGCATAAGGCGCGTCGTCAGCCGCATGCTCTCGGCGGCGTAGGCGAGCGCTCCGGCCCGCGGCAGGACCTTGGCCTCATCGCGGCCCTGGCCGTCCAGATAGGCCGCGGCGTCTTCGACGAGCGCCATTCCTTCACGAAACAAAGCGCTGAAAGCCTCTGAGCCCGCCAGCTTCTCGCCAAAGGATACGGGCTTGCGCGCCTCCTCGGAGACATCTTTCACACGCATCGCACACTCGCACAGCTTGCCGTCGGGAGCCGCCCCCAAACGCCGACGGGATCAATTTAACGCAATAGCGACGGTTGCGCCCGTTTAGGTTTCGTTTAACCTTAACCTGAAATCGCTCCATCGCAAAGAAGACACAATTGCTGATGGTTTGAGCTGACGCAGCGCAAAGAGAGAGCCGCCCGCGGGCGGCTCAGGAGAAGTTTCCAAGGGAGACTTCTGGCCGCGGAGGGAGGAAGTCCGCGGTCATAGGTGGATTATGAGCGATCAAGATTAATGAATGCTTAACGGCTGTCCACGGCTCGCGGCGCTTCCTGCGCGTCTGCGGCGAGCGGTCGTCGCGCCACGGCTTCGAGCCTCGGCGCTTCCGACCAGAGGAGCATCGCAAGGAGCAGCAGACCGCCGCGCAATACCTGCCCCGCGCTCACGCAAGGCGGCGCGCGGCGCGTCTCGGGTGCGTACTGCGGCTTCGGCGACGGCGCGAAGGCCTCGATCGGGGGCTCCAGACGCATTTTTCTCAACTCTCCGACAACGATCACGACGCGCAGGCCTCGCCAGCCGTCCGAAACTGCGCCGAGCTGGTCGCCGGCTTCGCAAATCCCATTTGAAAAAGGCTTAATAGGGCGGCCCTGCCGCCTTTTAAGGCGCACGCGCGGCGCTTGACGCGCGACTTCGCTCATGCCCAAGCTTCTATCGGCCTGAGTCTCGGGGGTTGGATGATTCGTTCGGCTTTGATGAACGTTATGACCGCCGCGGCGATCAAGGCGGGGCGCGGGTTGAAGCGCGACTATGGGGAAGTCGAGAACCTCCAGGTATCCGTCAAGGGTCCGGGCGATTTCGTGACCGCCGCCGACAAGCGGGCCGAGAAAACCCTTTTCGAAGAGCTCTCGCGCGCGCGCCCGAACTACTGTTTCGTCATGGAGGAGAGCGGCACGGTCGAAGGCGCGGACAAGACCCACGTCTGGCGCATCGATCCGCTCGACGGCACGTCGAATTTTCTGCATGGCGTGCCGATTTTCGCGGTCTCCGTCGCACTCGAGCGCGACGGACAGCTCGTCGCAGGCCTCGTCTACAACCCGGCGACCGACGACCTCTTCATCGCCGAGCGCGGTCAGGGCGCCTACCACAATAATCGTCGCATGCGCGTCGCGGCCCGGCAGGGACTGGCCGAGTCCATGATCGCCTGCGGCATTCCACCGCTGGCCGGCCAGGTGCACCATGCGCGGTTTCAGGCGGAGCTCGCCGCCGCCATGGCCAAGACCGGGAACATCCGACGATTAGGAGCCGCGGCGCTCGACATCGCCATGGTCGCGGACGGTCGCTTCGACGGCTACTGGGAACGGGGCGTCAATTCCTGGGACATCGCAGCCGGCATCGTTCTCGTGCGCGAAGCCGGCGGCTTCGTCACGGATCTCGCCGGCGGCCAGAACATGCTTGCGAAG
>DATHCI010000156.1:0-16477 GCA_035319645.1 Methylocystis sp.
CTGCGCATTGTAGCACTGATCGAAACCGCCGCCCGCCACCGGCATGATCCGCGACTCTTCATCCGTCAGATTGATTTGATCCTTGGGCGAAGGCCCTGCAGACGGCGGCTGCGGCGGCTTGCCGCCGGTCTTCTTGCCCGAAGCCTTCTCCTTCGCCGCGCGCGCGGCGAGCTTTGCTTCATACTCCGCCTGCTCGCGCTTGAAGCGCTCCGCGGCGCGCGCCTCGATCTTCGCGCGCGCCGCGGCGATCTTCTTCAAGCGCTCCTCGCGCAAGGCGAGCTCGTCGGGGATCGACATGCCGTCGGGAAGATCCGTCGCGTCCGCCGCTTCCGCCTTGGCCAGAAGCTCGGCGACCTCCTTCTTCAGCTGCGCTTCGAGCTTGGTCGCATGCTCATAGGACAGCGCG
This sequence comes from Methylocystis sp., assembly GCA_035319645.1. GTDB lineage: Bacteria > Pseudomonadota > Alphaproteobacteria > Rhizobiales > Beijerinckiaceae > Methylocystis. The sequence continues at coordinate 407 of DATHCI010000156.1, forward strand.
CTGTGCCGGCTTGCATTGGCGTTGATCTTCGTGCCGTCGAGCGCCACGGTTCCCATCTTCAGAATGCCCATCTCGCGCGCCAGCACCAGCACGCGCACGAACAAAGCTTCGATCTCCTTGAGGAACCTTTTGCGGAAGGCGGCGATCGTGTCGTGATCTGGATGCTGATTGGCGGCGATGAAGCGGAACGCCACCGAATCGTAAGTCGCGCGCTCCAGCTTGCGGCTCGAAAACACGCCCGTCGCATAGCCGTAGATGAGCAGACCGAGCAGAACTTCGGGGTGATAGGAGGCCGAGCCCGTTCCGCGATAGCTTCCGGCCATCGCGCGCAGATCGAGGCTCGCGACGACCTCGACGACGAAGCGCGCCAGATGTTTCTCCGGCAACCAGTCGTCGACCGAGGGCGGCAGCAGGAAGCTCGTCTCGCGATCGACCGGTCGGAAGTTGCCCATGGCTCAAGCGCTCGCGACGTTTCGAATCAACGCCCGATCGTAGCGCAGCGTTCAAGCTGCGATAAGTGGGTAAGTCCGACAGGCTGCTAGGTTCTAGGCCGTCGTCGATCCGCCATCTGCCGCCGTGTTCTGTCCAAGAGCCGCACTCAGGGTGGTCAATTCCGTTTTTCCGCGTTTGCGCGACCGGCCGAGAGCGGAGACCTGTTCGAATACTTTCGCGACAGGTTCGATTTCTCCACTCCACCCGGCGCGGCGCGAACACTTGGGCAAGCAGGGCCGACTCGCTGCGCAACCCAAGATATTCACCGTCACCCGAAAGCCCGGAGAATCTAATTCCAAGATTTGGGAGAGTTCAGGCCGAGCGGACGAGTCCCGGCGCCCTTGATCACGTGGTGGAGCTCAACGAGAGACATCTGCGCTATTTCCTCCTGTCTGACACGGCCTATTGGAACTGGGCGAGGATGCAGCTCGCACCGAGCAAGGACGCGCTCACACCGAGAGCGGGTCAGATCGTGAAAGCGATCTCGCCAAGGCCGATACTCGGTGGACTGCACCATTGATACGTGCAGGCACAGGTCCGGAATGCCACTTTCAGGCTGGCCCGCAGCCACAGGTGTTAGGAGCCCGCGCAGCTCGGCGGCGCGGAATGAGACCCTAACCCTTGAGCAAGGCGAAATCGGCGAGTTTGTCCGCCAGTCGATCGACGGCGAGGCTCACGGCGAAACCGAGCGCGAAGGCTTCCGCATAATCGAAGCTGCGAGCGCCGAATGCCGACTTTTGCGCGCTGTAGCGCCAATAGTACAAGAGGCTGGCGACGATCAGGGCGAGCCCAAAACGCAAGTTGAACAGGTAGTCAGCGAGGTCGCGCGCTAGCGAGACCGGAGACGGAGCGACGACGAGCGAAACAGGCTCGGCCCGGCCAAGCATCGACTGCTTGGGCCCAGGGACTCGTCCGCCCGTCGATTCCAGCGCCGTCGCGTCGACCGTGAAGGTCTCGGGAGTCTTGTAGCTGTGCGTTAGAGCGTTCTTGCGCAGCTCCTCGGCGTTTCTCTCGACGATTGCGTGATCGCCGAAGTCGACGCGCAACGTCACGCCCGGTCCCCAATTCGGTCCGAGATTCCTGACGTTGAATTCGATCTCGCGATCGACATAGCGTTCCTCTACTGGAGTCGTGATCTCGATCCTCAGCGGACGCACGTCGCTCCTCAGATTGGCGAGCGCTTCGGGCGTCAGAATTGAGGCGAAATTGTCGGTCAGCGTCCGCTTTTCGACGTCGGGCAAAACCGTGGCGCTCCAAATGGCGCCGAAGACCTCGCTGTTGAGCCGATAGGCGCGCCCCGTAAGGTCTATCAGAACATCCATGCAGTCCTGTCCCATCTTCTCCTCGAGGTCGGGCGTCGCGTCGATCTTCATGCGCAGGAGATCGCGCTCGCTCTCCCATTTGGCGACCGCGGGCGTCTCCTCGAGTTGACGCATGGCTTGCTGCACGGCCTCGAGATCGCCGAGCGCGTCGCTCCGCAGCTGCACGCAGAAAGACGCCGTCGCTTTACGCATGAGCGCGTTGCTGCGCGCCGCGGTATAGGATTTCCAGGCGTCGGACAGACGCCGCAAATGCGTCCTGACGGCTTCGAAATCGTTCTCTTCATTGGCTGCTTCGATGGCGTCGACTTCCGCGGCCACTCCCGCCAGCGCATTGGGATCCGGCAAGGTGGCGAGCCGCGCGCGCCACGCCGCGACGCAACGTTGCAGCCAGGCTGCTTTCTCCTTCGGATCGATCTTTCTGTCCGGGCCGCGCTTGAGCTTTTCGCCCTCGTCGATGACGGCCTGCACGCTTTCAATCGAATCCTCCTTTTGTTCTCGCGCCGCCGCGGCGCTGACTGCGGCGAGCATCGCTTGTGTTGCGTTCCGCAGCGTCTGCGTGCGCGCCGCTTCGATGCGCTGCGCGACTTCCCTGCGCATCGGCCAGTTGAACGGTTCGACGAGCATGGCGGCCGCGCTGTCCAGCGCGCGCAGCACTGCGGCGCGTTGATCCGGCGGAAAGCCGTCGACCGCAACAAATCGACGGACTCTTTCCGCAGTCGCGATGTTGTTCGCGGAAATCTGCACGAAGGTCGTGACCGTGCGCGCGTTCTTGTTGATCGTCTCCGCCCCGCGCTCCATCCAGCGACGCACCGCCACGGCGTCGTCGGCGGCGTCCTGCCCGCGTCCCGCCTCACGCATGAGTCGCACTCTGGCGACGTGATAGTCGAATTCGCGGGTCAAGTAGTCGAGCGGCAAACGCAGAAGGCGTTGCGCGGCCCAGGCGTCGAACGTCCCCAGCCGCTGCGTCAGGGACTGCCCGCCGGCCGCGGGAGCGAGCAAGAGCCTGGTCAGCGCGGCGAAATCCTCTTTCGTGCTTTTCCACTCGTTTTCGAGGTCAGCCACCTCCGCGCCGCCGCGTGGCTTGTCCGAAAGGAGCTTGCGCAACTCCAAGTTCAGATCTTCCGCCGCCTTCAGGCGCTCGCGCGCGTCCGAGCTGCGCCGATCGATGAAGGAGATCTCGCGCGGCTTTTGAAGGATCGCGACCGCCGCGTCGAACTCCCGATTGATGTTTTCGACGAGGACAGCGCTGCTTTGTGGGGCCGGTTTCTGTTGAAGAAGCTCATGCGTGGACTGACGTGTCTCGAGAGCGCCGCGCAGATCGCCCTTGACCCCGCTTTCGGAGTCGAGCGCATTGATGACGCCAACAAGCAGGAGGCCGACGACCATGCATGCGAAGCCCCAAATCGCTGAGGCGCCGACGCGGACTTCGACCGGCGACACACACTCGCTTGTCCCGCGGGCGATCCGCAGCCGCGACTCGTAAACCCCTGGCTGCGCCGGAACGTCGCCCGAAATCGTCGCCAGCGCGCCCTGGCCGGGCGCAATCGTCGGCGTCGCCGCCTCGATCGCGAGCGGGGACACGGCGACCGAGCCGCCGTCCACATTCTGCAATGGGTCGAGCGCGAGCTCCGAAAGAGCGAGAGGTTCGACGCCCGGATTGACGAGCCAGATTTTCGTGGGCGGCGCGGCAAGCTTCGAGTCCGCTGCGGCAAAGGGGCCTTGGGGCGACGTGACCCGAATGATGACGCGTTCCGGCCCTACGACCTTTTGCGCAGTCCCTGAGTTATCCTCGTTGTTCATCATGACGTCTTCTGAAATTCGCCGGAAAGGTCCCGGTTCGGATGCAACTTTCCCCCGATTTGCCGGCTTTGACAAGGCCGCGCGGTCACGGAGCGCGCCGCCGGAGCAGAGGATGACGGCTCGCCGACCTCTTTCATCTGCCCCGCCCGGAACCTCAGACAGCAAACATCCGCCGGACTCGCCGTGCTGAGGCGATCGCCGCATGACGCGACATCGCGGAGCCGCTATGGCTGCGTGATCTCACAGCCTCGCCCCTGGCCTTTCGTGCGACCTGCCGCCGTTAAGTTGACGGCGCGTTCGCTCATATCGGAAAGAGCCGCCCCTTCATCCGCGGGGGGCTCTCTCGATGATGGGATCGCGTACTGCGGCGACGAAGGTCCGCCGGAGATCGGGATCGGCGCGCAAGCTTCTCCTCAATGATCGCGGCAACTCGATTTGCACGCCGGCGCTCAAGCGGCCTCGATTGCATATATTGCCAGGGTGCTTTCCCTGCATGTGATGGTCCGTCGAGATTCCGAATCCGGCGCGCCCCAGCGAAGCGCCGATCGCGTCGCGCAACTCGAGATGAAGACCGCCCATCCAGACGGTGTGCGGATCACCGGCGTCGGCGCGCCCATGCACGGCGATGACGATCTCCGATGCGCTGGCCAGGGCGAGCCCCCGCGGCTCGTCGAAACGCGACGATGTGATATGAAGACGTCGCCCAGAGACGAGCCCCTCGAAGCAGTAAAGCGAGAAGTCGCAGCCCGCTATCGAAAGGACCATTTCAGAGGTGAAAGGCTCGATCCGGCCGCCGTGCGGCGCGATGATTGCGACCGCCGACGCCCGCTCGACTGTGCGTATTCGATAGTGAACCCCTTCCGTCTCTGAAGCGGCGAGATCTGCGTAACCGTTGTAGAGATCCGCCGCCGGACAACTGGCCCTTTGGCCCGACGGCGAGAAAGCAGAAGCCCGATCACGTTCCATAGCGCGGTCCGCCGCAGCTCGTGGCGATGATCAGCCGCCAAGGGCGCGGGGCTTACGACCATTGGCGGGCCGCCGGGCCGGACGTGCGTCGCTCGGGCGCAGGCCGTCGCGATGCTGACCCTCGCGGCGCGGCTGCTGCTGACCGTTGCGGTCTCCGCCAGCGCCCTTGCCTGCGCCACGCCTCGGATTGCGCCGTACCGGCTCGGCGTCGGCGCTGCGGGCGTCGGCGCTGCGGCGATCGGTGAACGCCAGCGTCTGGCGGGTCAACTTTTCGATCTGGCGCAGCAAAGGGCGCTCGCCATTGTCGCACAGCGAGATGGCTCGGCCCGAGGCGCCGGCGCGCGCCGTTCGCCCGATGCGATGCACGTAGGCCTCAGGCGCCTCCGGCAGTTCGTAATTGACGACATGAGTCACACCGTCGATGTCGATGCCGCGCGCCGCGATGTCAGTCGCGACCAGGACGCGCGTGCGCCCCCGCCGGAAGCCGTCCAGCGCGCGGATGCGCTGGTTCTGGCTCTTATTGCCATGGATCGCCTCGGCGCCGACGCCGGCGGCGCCGAGATGCTGCGCCACGCGATCGGCGCCGCGCTTGGTGCGGGTGAAGACAATGGCGCGCGCCACATCCGCGCCTTTCATCAGCTCGACCAGCATGTCGCGCTTGCCGGCGCCGTCAACCAGAAACACATGCTGATCGACGCGCTCCGCGGTCGATGCCACGGGTGTGACCGAAACCTCGGCCGGATCGTTGAGCATCTCCTGCGCGAGACCCGCGATCTCTTTCGGCATGGTGGCGGAGAAGAGCAGCGTCTGGCGCTGCTTCGGCAGCTTGGCGACGATCCGGCGGATCGGGGCGATGAAGCCGAGGTCGAGCATGTGGTCAGCTTCGTCGAGCACGAGAACCTCGGTTGCGGCGAGCCTGAAGCGTCCGGAAGCGAGGTGGTCCAGCAAACGGCCCGGGGTTGCGACCAGCACGTCGAGCCCGCGGGTGAGCATGTCAGCCTGCGGGCGGTGCGAGACGCCGCCGACGATGACGCCGACGCTCGGGCGCAGGAACTGGCCATAGGCGCGGAAGCTGTCGGCGATCTGCGCCGCGAGCTCGCGGGTCGGCGCGAGCACGAGCGCGCGCGCAGTCGACGGCGCGGGGCGGCGGCGATCGGTGAAAAGCCTGTTCAGGATCGGCAGCGCGAAAGCCGCGGTCTTGCCCGTGCCGGTTTGGGCGATGCCAAGAAGGTCGCGTCCTTGCAGAAGGAGCGGGATGGCCTGGGCCTGGATGGAGGTGGGCGTTTCATAACCTTCGCGATCGAGAGCGCGAAGGAGCGTCTCGGCGAGGCCGAGATCGGAAAATTTCGTCACGTGACGTCTTTCATAGGCGATCGCGCGCCGCCGCCCTGCGAGGGGCGCGGTCGGTCGATCTGGAAAAAGGGAGACTTGCCCCGCGTATCGGGCCGTCAACTCGAATTGGGGAGGCTCGACAGCGGATCGGCCGCCCAAGCGGGCGAAGTTTCGATCTACGCGGCTGGAGCGCCTCATGCTGCGACGCAGCATCTTTGAGCTACAGCAAGTCAGTATCCAAGTCAATCGCGAGTTCGCGCGATGTCAGCCCGCTGTTGGACTAGAGGGGCGCCCAGAGAGGATTGCGGCGATCGCCGCCACGATAATGGCAGGGGAGCGCCCGCGCGCCCCCTGTAGGCCCCCGGCGCGTAACGGTCGATCTCGATCTCGCAGGTCGGGAAACGTCGTTTACGTCGGCTAATCCCGACTCGCCGCGAGTTTTGGCGGGCTTGCCGAAAGCCAGGGGGCGCTGACCTGACAATGTTGGTGACCATCAACTATCTCCATGTATTATAGACGCCCAAGCGGCTGAACGATCCAGCAAAGCTTTCGGTCGGTGGTCTGCGGACCGAGCGCCGTCCTTTTGGCGACTGGAGGGGCAGATGAAAGCTATGCTTCGATGGATGTCCGCACTCTGCGTGTTTTCTATTTCGACACTAGCTTGCGCTGGAAATCTGCCGGCCGGGTTTACGGTGGGATACAACGAGGCGTGGATCGAAAATAACTACGGCAACTGGCTGACGTCGAACCCTTTATTCAACCTGCCCTCCGCGTTTCCTTCTTCGTTCGTATGCTGCGCTAATAATAGCGCTTTGAGCGCGATGTTTTTGGGCATCTGTCAGGGCGATGCAAGAGTTGTAAGGCTTTTTCTGTTTCCTGCTGTGCAGGGAATTCGGATTAATGATTCAATTACGTCGTCAACATCAACTGTGCCGATGACGCAAGGGCTGACGAGCGATTTTCTGACAAATCTGAAGTTCATCTTTGAGTGGGTAAGACAGTACAACACGGAATATAACGCTAAAATAAAACTATACATCACCGCTCTTAACGGTGATGACATGAGCGCCGTGACGGCCGGCAATAACCCCGCGCTCCATTTGTATTACCAGCGGCTGGCCTCAAATAGTGCAGAGATTATTGCGTACGACACCCTGATCCTGGAGCCGATTGTCCAGCTAATGAACGAATACCAGGATGTTATCTATGCCTTCGATCTGATCAACGAAATCGAGGGCGCTATCAATGCTGGTTATTTTTCCTGGGGTAGCGCTCGCGCTTGGATCTCTAATATAGCCTATGCTATAAATATTTTGTTTCCGTGGCTGCCGGTGACGTCAACGGCTGGCTATGGATATGCCGTCCAAGAAGTGACCTTCGGGTTCTTTACGGGATTGCACTTAAATTTTTATGATGTTCATATCTACTCGGATAGCGGCAGGTATTCTGGACAAACAGCATTATGTTCAAAGGTTAAAGCGGACGACCTTGCTATCGTCTTGGGCGAATTTGGTCAAGCCTCGAGCATTGTGAGCGACAGCATTCAAAATACCGCCGCAGCCAACTTTTTGGTGGGCGCAAGCACCAGCTGCTTTTCGGGCGCGCTTGCATGGAAATATGAGTCGACCGGCGGCGAACCCTGGTATTCATATCTCTATGTGACTCTACCCATCTCCTCTGCCGGCGGCGCCCTTTCAGCGCCCCCGTGCCCGGCGCAGCAGCCGGGATTGCCGGCTTCCGAGCCGGCGCCGGGTCCCGCCTGCGCGCGTCCGGCCTACGCGACCATTCAAAACTTCGATCCTGGCGTTTTCGAGCTCTTTTCCGCAGCGATTCCGGAGACAGGGAGCACGCGCGCTGCGAGCGCCGTCGCCTTGGACCCAACAAGCCTGACTGACGCTCAACTTGCACAAGTTCTTCACGTGGCCAGTCAGATTGACATCGCCAACGCAAAGCTCGCCTTGGATAAATCGTCAAATGGATCGGTGAGAGACTTCGCCGCCGCCGCGCTCAACGATTACGCCGCGGCGGACTCAGCGGCGTCATCCTCCCTCGCCATCGCAAATATCAAGCCGCAGGACAACGCGATCAGCCAGTCCGTCGATGGCGCGGCGTCCGAACACGCGCAACGGCTGTCGCAATTGAGCGGGGCGGCCTTTGACGAGGCTTATGCCCAAAACGAGCTCGCCTACCACGTGTTCATTACCGGGGCGCTGCAAGTGGCGCTGATCCCGTCGGCGCAAAATCCGCAAGTCGCCAGCCTGCTCCAAGAACAGCTCGCCCTGTACGAAAAGCACCTGCAAGAGGCGAGAGAACTTGCAGGTCAACTGCAAACATCCACCTATCTCCCGCAGCCGCCTCCGAAGCATCGCTAGCGGCCTTTTGCAGTGAGGCGTCTTCATCGACAATGACAAAAGCCCGCCTCTCGGCGGTCGCGCCAACCCGCCCGGGCGGCTTGCATTTTGCTGCGCTCTGGCCTCATGCATAAAGCATGCGCAAACCAACCTTTCTGCATCTCAACGCCGATTGGAACGCCGAACCCAACACGCCTCTTCCCGAGGCGACTGTCGAGGGGTCGACCGTCAAGCTCCGCTTCGTCCTCGACGCATGGGCCTATGCCGCTGCGGACGGAGAGCTCGGCTTCCTGACCTTCGACGGCTGCAGCCGCTGGCGGCTCGGCCCGGCGAACGACGAGGAATGGCATGACGGCGCCTGCCGCTACAGCCGTCTCGCCCCCGAGTGGGGGGAGTTTTACGAGATTCTCGACGAGGACGCGGAACTCCGATTGCGCCCAGGCGACTGGCGGACGCTTGGACCCGCGGTCGGGAGCGAACGTCACTTTCTTTTCTACATGCACGACGAGACTTTCGAGTGCCTCGCAGTGTCCTGGCGCTTCCGTCGGGAATCGTCTGGCTGACGGTCCGCCGCGCGCCCGCCGATAGGAAGCGCGCTCTCTCCAACATCGAAGGAACGCCGCATGCTGATCCTGCGCTATTCGCCCGCCTCGCCCTACGCCCGCAAGGTCCGCATCGCCGCGGCGCTGCTCGGCCTCGCCGATCGCCTGCAGATCGAAGGCGTCGATCTCGCCGATCCGGCCGACAGCATTCGCACGCAAAATCCGCTCGGCAAGATTCCGACGCTCGTGCTGGAGGACGGCGCGACGCTCTACGACAGCCGGGTCATCTCGGAATATCTGGATTGGCTCGCCGGCGGCGGGCGGCTGATTCCGACGGAGCCGACACGGCGCTTCATCGCCCTGCGGCTGCAGGCCCTGGGCGACGGAATCAACGATGCGGCGCTGCTGCTGCGCTACGAGGAGACCTCGCGCCCGCTCGAGCAGCGCTCCGAGGCCTGGACGACCCTGCAGCGGGGGAAGGTCTCGCGCGGCCTCGCGGCGCTGGAAGCCGCGCCGCCTGCGGGCGCGATCGACATCGGCCATGTCGCCGTCGCGACGGCGCTCGGCTATCAGGACTTGCGTTTTGCCGGGAGTTGGCGCGCAACGCATCCGCGGCTCGTCGCCTGGCTCGACGATTTCGCCGCGAAGGCGCCCGCTTTCGAGGCCACGCAGGCCTAGAGTCGCCGGCGCAAGACGGCGTCTCGCGCCGAAGAAGCCGCTCAAAGCGGCGGAACGCGCAGCACCTGGCCGGGGTAGATAAGATCCGGATCCTTCAGCAGCGGCTTGTTGGCCTCGAAAATCTTCTCGTATTTCGCACCCTGGCCGTGGCCATAGACCTGTTCAGCGATCTTCCAGAGCGAGTCGCCGGACTTCACCGTGTAGAACTTCGACCCGCTGTCGGAAGGCGCCGCAACGGCAACCCCAGCCGCAGCGCCTCCGTCCGGCTTGTTGATGTTGTTGACCACCTTGGTCACGCCCAAAGTGTTGCCGCAGGCAAGCGCGATCTTCTCGGCCTCGTCCGTGGTCGGCGCCGAGCCGGACAGCGTGACCGTCGACCCGTCGACCTCGATCTTCACGTTCGAGCAGTCGAGGCCATGTTTCTGGATTTCGGCGCGCAGCGAGTCGGCGGGAGCGGCGCTCGTCGCCGTCGCGCCGGTCGGGGCCGGAACCTTCGGGTCCTTGTGAGTCAAAAAGTCCAGAATACCCATTGGCTTCTCCTCGCGTTCGGCGCGACCGCATTTCGCGCCATGAGCGCAATATAGGGCGGCCGATCGAGAGCGCATGTGACGAAAGGCCTGCGGCAAGAGACCGCGGGCCTGCTTCAGCCGCGCCAGTCGGCGACCTAGCAGCCTGTCGAACTTAATTGTGGCGCCTTTGTTTTTATTGGAGCTCATAACATTTGCCGAAAATAGCTTATCCAGAAAAATCAGTCGGTTATAAAATTACTTTGGTCCAGTCCGACTGGCACAGGCTGCTAGGCGGCGCTACCGATCGACGCGCATCGTGCTCGTGGGCGACCGCGGCATGATCACGAAGGAGCGCCTCGATGAGACGCTGCGCCCAGCCGATCTCGACTGGATCACGGCGCTGCGCGCCGGAGACATTCAGGCGCTGGCCGAGGGCGGCGCGCTGCAGATTTCGCTCTTCGACGAACGCGACATAGGCCGTCCGGCAGGACGGGCGTCCTACGGACGCCCTATGGCCTCGATCGCTTCCCAAGACTATCCCGGCGAGCGCCTGGTCATCGCGCTTCTCGGCGTCAACGCCGAACGTAGCCGGCAAGCCACCCGCCTCCCGCAGCGATACCCTATGGGATCAACGGGTTATGCTCCGCGAGGCCTGGAAGTTCAGGCTAACGAAGCGGCTATGCTTCGCGCAAGAAATCGGCGATCAGCGCCGCCACCTCGACGCCGAAGCGCTCCGGTCCGAATGATCGCGCGAGACGCCGCGACTCCGCCTCCGCCGAGAGAAGCCGCGCGTCGTCGAGGTCTGCGGCGCAGATCAGCGTCCGCAACAGGTCGTCCTCGTCGCCGGCGCGAAAACGCAGCGCGTTGACCGGCGTCGCCAGATCGTCGGCGCTGCCGACCCGATCGCTCAGCACCAGCGCGCAGCCGCAGCAGGCGGCCTCATGCACGACGAGGCCCCAGGCCTCCATGCGCGACGGCAGAACGAAAAACCGCGCCGTGCGGAAGCGCTCGACCAATAGCTCGGGCTGAACGAAGCCCTCGACGACGATGTTGGGGCGGCGCGGGATCAGGCCCCGCTGCTCGCCGCCGCCGCACAGGCGCAAGGTCCAGTCGGGGCGCTGCTGCGAGAAGCGGACGAAGGCGCGCGCAAGGCCCAACGGATCCTTGCGCGCGACGAACTGGCCGACGAAGAGGAAGGTCTTGGCGCGCAACGGCAGAGGGCTGCCGCCGTTGAAGATTTCGGGATCGGCGCCATACATGCCGGTGCGCGTCCAGCGCGGCGGCGCCCCATACCAGCGCATGAGCCGCTCGCCCTGTCGTCCGGGCACGATCATCGCGTCGAAACGCCGCCGGTGCAGGAGGCGATAGGCCGCCGCGCCGAGCACGATCTGACGGAAGTCGCCGCGCCAGTTGTTGTCGCTGAGGCCAATCACGCGGCCGCCGCGCGCCTTCACCTCGGCGCCGAGCGCGTTGAAGGCTTTGTATCCCCAGCCGGACTGCACGAAGACGTCGGGAACGTCGAGCCCGAGCCCGCGCCAGCTCGCCGGCTCGTCGGCGGCGAGCCAGTGGACATTCGTCCCCAGCGCCTCCTCCACGCCGCGCACCGGCACGTCCGGCGGCGAGCCGACGACCAGGCAAAAGTCTCCGAGCCGCCGCATGGCGCCGCGGATCAGCCGCGCGCCATATTGCGGCAAGCCATGCCAGGAAAAGGCGATCGACACTCACGCGCCCTCGTCGAGCGCAGCCACGGGCGAGGGCTCGGCGCTGCGCAGCGCGTTCTCGATCTCGAAGGTCGCTTCGCTGACGGAGAACATTTCCTCGAGCGTCATCGGCGGCTCGCGCTCGCCGCGCGTCGCCTGGAGAAAGGCCGCGACCAGCGCGCGCTGGCCCTTGTCCTGGGTCGCAGCCGTCTTGGCGGTTTTGCCGCCGCGGGTCACGTAGAGACTGCGGAAGTCGTCGAGCCGCACGACGGCGCCGTCGGCGAAGACCTCGATATGCTCCTTGCCGACCGCGGGATCGCCGAGCGAGGAGTAGACGATCGCGCCCGTAGAGCCGTCCCTGAAGCGCAGCAGTGCGGAGACAGCGTCTCTGCGGCCTCGCGCCGCGACCGCCTGGACCTCGGCCGGAGGGGCGCCGGCGAGAAAGGTCAGCGCGTCCACGAAGTGACAGATCTCGCCGAGAATGCGTCCGCCGCCCTGTTCGCGGTGGATCCAGCTGTCGCGCGGGAGCGCGCCGGCGTTGATCCGGTAGATCATGACGAGGGGGCCGACGCGCGGCTCGAGCGCCGTCTTGGCCTCCTGCAAGAGCGGTGCAAATCGCCGGTTGAAGCCGATCGTCAGGAGCCCCGGCGCGTCGCTCGCAGCCTCGATCGCCTCGCGCAGGCTCTGAGGGTCGAGCGCGAGGGGCTTCTCGCAAAAGACATGCTTTCCGGCCCTGAGCGCATGGGCGGCGAGCGACGCATGGCTGTCGTGGCGCGTGACAATGAAGACCGTGTCGTTGCCGTCGTCTTCGATCACAGCGGCGGCGTCGGTCGAAACGCTCGCAAAGCCGTACGACTCGCCAGCGTTGACGGCGGACAGTCCCGTCGCCGTCGCGACTGCGGCGAGCGTCACGCCGGGCGCCCCGCGCAGCGCGGGCAGCAGCACGCCGCGCGCGTAATTGCCTAGGCCTATGAAGGCGACGCGGTTGCCCTCGGCCGCGGGCGGCGGCGCGCGACGCACCAGGCGCGGCGCCTCGTGGGCGAAGACATCCGGGTAGGTGAGCAGGATGCCGAGATGCGGCTCGCTGCTCTCCAGGAGCCCATAGGCGTTCTCGGCCTCGTCGATCGCGAAGCGATGGGTGACGAGCGGCTTCAGCCGCACCTTGCCCTCGGCGACCAGCGCCAGAAACGCCTCCATGTTGCGCTGCTCCGTCCAGCGCACATAGGCGAGCGGATAATCCTGGCCTTGCAGCTCATAGGAAGGATCGCCGCGCCCGGGACCGTAGGACAAGGACAGTTTGAGGTCGAGCTCGCGCCTGTAGAAGGGTTCCCGATCGATGGTCATGCCGACGAGGCCGACGACGACGATGCGGCCCTTCAGCCGGCTGCATTCCGCGGCCACATTGATCGGCTCGCTCGACTTCGAGGCGGCAGTCAGGATCACCGCGTCGGCGCCGTGGCCGCCCGTGAAAGCCTGCACGGTCTCGGAAAGGCGCTCGCTCACGGCGCTGTCCGCCCCGAGATCGCGTGCGAGAGCGGCGCGCGCGTCGTTTGGATCGAAGGCGAGCACGCGGCAGCCATTGGCCTTGAGCAGTTGCACGGCGAGCAGGCCGATGAGCCCGAGCCCCATGACGAGCACGCGTTCGCCGAGCGTCGGCGCCGCGAGACGCACGCCTTGCAGCGCGATCGCGCCGAGCGTGACGAAGGCTGCGTCATCGTCGTCGACCTCGTCTGGTATAGGAACGATCAGATTCTTCGGGATCAGATTCACCTCGGCGTGGTTGGCGAGACCCGCGCCGGCGCAGGCGATGCGGTCGCCGACGCACAGGCCCTCGACGCCGCGCCCGATCTCCAGCGCTCGTCCAGCGAGGCTGTAGCCCAAGGGGATGGGCGTATCGAGCTTGGCGAAGATCTTCTCGAACGTCGCGCGCACGCCCTCGCGCCGCGTGTTGCGAAGCACGCGGCGCACAAGATCCGGCCTTGCGACGGCCTTGCCGACGAGCGATGCGCGCGCGAATTCGAGCAGCTGCCGCTCCGTGCCGGCGCTGATCAGCGAGACGCGGCTGGCGACGAGCACGGCGCCTGAGTCAACGCCGGGCGCAGGCGCCTCGGCGACGCGCAATCGTCCTGTACGATAATTCTGCTCGACCTGTTTCATGGCGGCGCTCGGCGCTCCTGTCAGGACGGCGCGTAGCGGAAGATCGTGACCGCCTCGCGGACGCCGACGGCCATCGGGATCGAGAGCCGACGGGTCTCCTGCTCCACGCCCATATCCGCCCACCATACGGCTTTTTTGCAGAAGATCGGCAAAGTTGCGGTCATTTGGACCGCCGTCGCGCCGCGCCGCAATCGCGCGCGCGTCGCCTCGAGCGTGAGCTCGACGTCCGGATGCAGCAGAAAGCGGATATGCGCTGCGCGATCGTCCGCGCCGTCGATCCAGTCGAATATTTCGATTTGGCGCGGCGCGACATGGAAGCGTCGGCGGTGGCGTGGCCGCCCGCGCAGAACGCTGAAGCCGTCATGATCGCCCTCGAGCAAAAAGCCATCCTCGCGCGCTTCGTAGCGCAGGACCCTCGCGCTCGGCCGTCTTCCGCAGCGGAAGGCGCCGAAGAAATCCGCCTGATCTGCTTCGTCGAAGCAGAGTGTGTTGTGGGTCTCGGCCGAACGCGCGCGGCGCCGGCGCTCGCCCGGGACATACTCATAGACGCCCTGATCGACGATCATGCGCGCGCCGTCGATCGACCATTCGAAGCTCAAGACGTCGGCGTGACCATGCGCTGGCAAATCATCGGGCGCGATGCGTCCGCAATCCGCGACGAAGTAGCTGCGCTCGTCGCGGGCGCCGAAATAACCCGCTTCGCGAAGCGCGAAGACGCGACGCGGCGCGGGTCGCTCGCCGAAGATTTGCGCGAAGGCAGCAAGACAGGCTGCGCTGGAATAGGACGTCGTGAGGCCGGCGTCGTTGAACAGGCAGACGAACCCGTCAGGATGCGTCAGATCGACGGTCGCCCGCGCCATGCGGCGCAACGCGTCGTCGAGCGCTCCGTCGAGAGCTCCCGCGCCAAGCGCCAGCCGGCACTCGATGAGGTCAGCGAAGACCTGATTGTGGTAAGAGGGCGAGCGCTCGTAATGGGCGCCGTCCGGCAAGACTTGCCTTGGCAGCTCCGACTGCAGCAGTCTGAGCCCCTTCATCCGCCATCTCGCCGCCGCCGGGCCGTCGAAGAAGCGTGCGGCCCACAGCAGCGCCTTGATGTTCTTGACGAGGTGATTGCCCCCGATGTCCGTTTCGAGGTTGCGTTCGAGGAACGCGAGCTGTCGCGCGAGGCTCGCCGCGGAGAGCGCCTTGAAGGATGCGTCGAGATGCTCCCCCCGGGTCGCGAGCTGCTGCATCCAGCAGACGGCGCGGATCGACAGCGCATAGCTGTTCCAGGCGTCACGCCAAGCGCCGCGCCGCGAGAGCGGATTTGCGACTATCCAGCTGCGAAGGAGCTGCTCAAAGAGCGCGTCGTCGACATCCTCCACATACTCCATGCCGTGAAAGTTCATGCGCCAGAGCTGATCGGAGGGGCCGCCGCCCCAATCGAATCCGGCGCGCGGAAAAGTCGCTGCGCGGCCAGCAAAGGTGAAGGTCAGCGCCTCAGGCGAGACGCGCAGCCGACCGCGGCGCGGCGCGAAGATCGACTGAGGCGGCGCGTCGCTGATTTCGAGGGCGGCGCCCAAAGGCGCGATCGCGCCGTCTCCGGGCGCGAAGCGGTCTCGCCACATGCGTCGCGTCGAGAGCTCTAAACGGCGCACGAGCTTGGCGAGCGCGATGTGGCGGACGAACTCCAGGCGCCTGCGCAGCGAGGCGATAAATTCCGGCGCTCGCACTACGTGGATCTCGTGGCTTCGAAGTCTCGGAACGCGGTCCGCTCCAAGATCTCCAGATACCGGCGCGCGAGAACCTCGCGATCGAAATGAGCGCGCGCGTGGGCGCGCCCCTGCGCTCCAAGACGCGCGGCGAGATCCGGATCATTCGCCAGTCGCTGAACCGCCGCGGCGAGCTCCACGGCGCTTTCGGGCGTGATGGCGAGACCGGCCCTTGCATCCTCGAGCAGCCGGCGCGCCTCGCCGCCGACGCCGAGAATGATCGGACGGCTCATCGCCATCGCTTCGAACATCTTTGACGGCAACACCTTCAAGAACGCGTCCTGGCGGCGCAAAAGGATCAGACCGACGTCCGTCGCCGCCCAGATCCCGGGCATCTCGGCCTTGGGCTTCTGGCCGAGGACCCGCACATTGGCGAGGCCCCGCTCGGTTCGCATCGCCTCGATGCGCGCGCGCTCGGCGCCGTCGCCGACGAGCAGAAAGAGGATGCGCGCGTCGTCGCGCAGGAGCTCC
>DATHCI010000157.1:0-8801 GCA_035319645.1 Methylocystis sp.
CGAAAGCGCCTTTTCATTTCTCGCGTTACTGGAGCGAGCGCCCTTCGCCGCGCAACTGTCGGCCAAGAATGAAGAGCCGAGGTCAGCGCCGGGCTTGGGGCAATGAGACGCTGCCCGCCCGCCCCTATCGCCACGGCGCCCCCCTTGCGCTATAAGCCGCGGAACGATGGCCCCGAAGAGGCCAGAAGGACGGAGTTTTGTCACCGTGGACCGTTGGACGCCCAGCAGCTGGAGAACGAAGCCCATCGAGCAGGCGCCCGCCTATACGGATGCGCCCGCGCTCGACGCCGTGGAGCGCCAGCTCGCCGGGTTTCCGCCGCTCGTCTTCGCCGGCGAGGCCCGCAACCTCACACGCTCCCTGGCCGAGGTCGCGGAGGGCCGCGCCTTTCTGCTGCAGGGCGGCGACTGCGCCGAGTCCTTCGAGGAGCACAGCGCCGACAACATCCGCGATTTCTTCCGCGTCTTTCTGCAGATGGCGGTGGTGCTGAGCTTTGCGGCCGCCTGCCCCGTCATCAAGGTCGGGCGCATCGCGGGTCAGTTCGCCAAGCCCCGCTCTTCGCCGACGGAGAAGCAGGGCGACAAGGAGCTGCCGAGCTATCGCGGCGACATCATCAACGACATCGCATTTGCGGCGCAAGCCCGCGTGCCCGACCCGGAGCGGCAGCTGCTGGCCTATCGCCAGTCGGCGGCGACGCTGAACCTGCTGCGCGCCTTCGCCATGGGCGGCTTCGCCAATCTCGAGAACGCCCATCGCTGGATGCTCGGCTTCGTTCGCAACAGCCCGCAATCCGAGCGCTATCAGAAGCTCGCCGACAGCATCACCGAATGCCTGAGCTTCATGCGCGCGATCGGGCTCGATCCCGAACATCATCCCGAGCTTCGGCAGACCGACTTCTACACCTCGCATGAGGCGCTGCTGCTCGGCTATGAGCAGGCGCTGACGCGCGTCGACTCGACGACGGGGGACTATTACGCGACGTCCGGCCACATGCTCTGGGCCGGCGACCGCACGCGCCAGCCCGACGGCGCCCATATCGAATTTCTGCGCGGCGTGAAGAACCCGCTCGGCCTCAAATGCGGTCCGAGCCTCACGACAGACGGACTGATCAGGCTCATCGACGCGCTGAATCCCGAAAACGCGCCCGGACGGCTCACGCTCATCTGCCGCTTCGGCGCCGACAAGGTCGAGGAGAAGCTCCCGGCGCTGATCCGCGCCGTGACGCGCGAGGGACGCGCGGTCGTATGGTCCTGCGATCCGATGCACGGCAACACGGTCAGCGCGGCGGGCTACAAGACGCGGCCCTTCGACCGCATCATGGGCGAGATCCGCGGCTTCTTCACGGTGCATCAGGCCGAGGGCTCTTACGCCGGCGGCATCCATCTAGAGATGACCGGCAAGGACGTAACCGAATGCACCGGCGGCGCGCGCGGGCTCTCGGAAGCGGATCTGCGGGACCGCTATCACAGCTATTGCGACCCCCGCCTCAACGCCGAACAGGCGATCGAGGTCGCCTTTCTGGTCGCAGAGCTCCTGAAGGCCGAGCGGCAGGCGCGCGAGGCGAAGCGACAGGCGGCTGAGTGACCGGGGGCGCGCAGCCTCGCCCCACGTCACTGCTTCCAGCCGAGCGAACGTTCTACGGCCTTATCCCAGGCGGCGACGAGACGCTCGCGCTCCGCCTGCGGCATCTTCGGCTCGAACCGTTTTTCGCAGCGCCAGGAAGCGGCGAGCTCCTTGACGCTGCGCCACAGCCCGACCGCAAGGCCCGCCGCATAGGCCGCGCCGAGCGCCGTCGTCTCGAGCGAGCGAGGCCGCAGGACCGGCGCGTCGAGAAGATCGGCCTGGAACTGCATGAGCAGGTCGTTCGCAGCCATGCCGCCGTCGACGCGCAGCTCCCGGATCGGCCCGCCCGCGTCCTGCGCCATGGCGGCGATGACATCGCGGGACTGAAACGCCGCCGCCTCCAGCGCCGCCCGCGCAATGTGGCCCTTGTTCGAGAAGCGCGTGAGGCCGGCAATGACGCCTCGCGCGTCGGCGCGCCAACGCGGCGCGAAGAGCCCCGAGAAGGCCGGGACGAAATAGACGTCGCCGTTATCCGGGACGCGCTGCGCCAGCGCCTCAACCTCTGCGCTGGTTGCGATGATCCCCAGATTGTCGCGCAGCCACTGGATGAGCGCTCCCGCGATGGCGACGGACCCTTCCAGCGCATATTGCGGCGGCGCGGGCCCGAGCTTGTAGGCCAGGGTCGTGAGCAAGCCGCTTTTCGAGGCGCGCGGCGCATCGCCCGTGTTCATGAGCAGGAAGCAGCCGGTGCCATAGGTGTTCTTCGCGTCGCCCGGCGCGACGCAGGCCTGACCGAGCAGCGCCGCATGCTGGTCGCCAAGCGCGCCCGCGAGCGGAACGCCTTCCAGCGGGCGCGCCCGACAGGCGCCGTAAACCTCGCTCGACGACCGGATCTGCGGCAGGCAGGCGCGGGGGATCTCGAACAGGCGCAGGATTTCCTCGTCCCAGTCGAGCGTTCGGAGGTCCATGAGCTGCGTGCGCGAGGCGTTGGTCGCATCGGTGACGTGTCGGCCGGTCAGCTTCCAGATGAGCCAGGAGTCGATCGTCCCGAACAGCGCGTCGCCGCGCTCCGCCCTGGCGCGGGCGCCGGGGACGTTTTCCAGGAGCCAGACGAGCTTCAGCGACGAAAAATAGGTCGATAGCGGCAGGCCCGTCTTGGCGCGCAGCCGGTCGACGCCGCCATCCTGCGCGAATTTCGCAACCAGCGCGTCGGTGCGCGTGTCCATCCAGACCAGCGCGTTGCCAAGCGGCAAGCCCGTGGCCTTGTCCCACAGCAGCGTCGTCTCGCGCTGATTGGCGAGGCCGACGGCGGCGAGGTCCTTCACGCTCAGTCGGGCCTTGGCGAGCGCGCGCGTGACGACGGCCTGCGTTGCGCGCCATATTTCGTCGGCGTCATGCTCGACGAAGCCCGGCTGCGGCATGATCTGCGCGTGCTCGCGCTGGTCCGACGCGATCACGTCGCCCGCAGGGTCGAAGATGAGAAATCGGGTGCTCGTCGTGCCCTGGTCGATCGCGCCGATATATTTGGTCATCTCGCGCTCGCTGGCGTTGGACGCAAAAAAGCCGCTCGCAACGGAGCGGCCAAGAAGCTCGCTTGCATTTTTCACGCTCCAAAACTCATAATTGGAGGTCGAGCGAGCAAGCCCGACGAACTGAAGTGCAAGAAATGAGAGCAATTCTCAGTAATCCGGTGACGGGGATGGAAACTAGCACTTTCCATCTCCCGCTGAGCCGGAGAAGGTGGGCGAGGCTAGTCCTTCCCACTTCCAAAGGTGAAGATAGCCCATCAACAAGGAATTTTCAATCGTCTCCTTCAACCTTTGCTGGCGCCCGGTTGCCATCCTGGCTCTCCGAAGCGCCCCTCAGCCTCTCGGCCGCAGCCTCGGGCGTCAGGTCGCGCTGCGGCGCGCCGAGCAGTTCGAAGCCGACCATGAATTTGCGCACGCTCGCCGAGCGCAGCAGCGGCGGATAGAAATGCGCGTGAAAATGCCAGTGCTCATGGCTTCGCCCATCGGTCGGGCTTTGATGGAAGCCCATCGAATAGGGGAAGGGCGTCGCGAAGAGATTGTCATAGCGCGTGGTCAAGCGCTTCAGCATGTCGGCGAGCGCCGCTTTGTCCGCGCCGTCGAAGTCATCGAAGCAGCGCAGATGGCGCCACGGCAGCAGCAACGTCTCGAAGGGCCAGATCGCCCAAAACGGAACGAGCGCGACGAAGCGATCATTCGCGCAGACGACGCGTTCCCCAAGCTCCTCTTCAAGCTTCAGATAGTCGCATAGCAAACAAGCGTTCTTGCTGCGATGAAAGTCCGCCTGCGCAGCGTCCTCCTTCGCGACCTCGTTCGGGAGGCTCGCCGTCGCCCAGATCTGCCCGTGCGGATGCGGATTGCTCGCGCCCATGAGCGCGCCGCGGTTCTCGAAGATCTGCACATAGCCGATCTCCTCCTGCGCGCTGAGCGACTTGTATTCGTCCGTCCACGCCTGGACGACCCGGGCGATCGCAGTCGTCTCCATGCGCGCGAGCGTCAGATCATGACGCGGCGAATAGCAGAGCACGCGACAGCGCCCCGGCTCGCCGCGCGCGACGAGCAGCCCGGAAACGTCCAGCGTCTCGATCGCCGTCTGCGGCGTCAGCGCGGAAAAGTCATTGTCGAAGGCGAAGACGCCCGCGAAGTTCGGCGTGCGCGCGCCGCCCGCCCGCAGATTGCCCGGGCACAAATAGCAGGCGGGATCATAGGCGACGGCCGGCGTCTCTTGCGGCTCCTCGCGGCGGCCCTGCCAGGGTCGCGACATGCGATGCGGCGACACGAGCGTCCATTCGCCTGTGAGCGGATTGAGCCTGCGATGCGAGACGCCCTGCAGCAGCGACAAGCGCAACTCCCTCAAAGCGCGATCGGGCCGGCGCCTGCGGCAGGCGCGCAGCAGAAAACATTCGGCCCTATGCCCGTCTTCGCCTGGTAGACGGCGGCGACGCGCTCTGCGACGTTCTCGACGGCGCGCCCGTCAACCAGGTTGATCGTGCAGCCGCCAAAGCCGCCGCCCATCATGCGCGCGCCATAGACGCCGGGCAAAGACTGCGCCGCTTCGACCATGACGTCGAGCTCCTTGCAGCTGACCTCGAAGTCGTCGCGCAGGCTTGCGTGCGAGGCGTTCATGAGCCGCCCGGCTTCCGCGAGGTCGCCACTCTCGAGCGCCGCCGCCATGCGCAGCGTGCGCGCGTTCTCCTCCACGACATGGCGGGCGCGACGCAGCAAGGCCGGCGAAAGAAGCGACGCATGTTCGCCGAGCTCCTGCCCGCTCACGTCGCGTAGCGCCCGAACCCGCGGGAGCGCCTGCGCGAGCCGCGCGACCGCCTGCTCGCACTCCTCTCGCCGCGTGTTGTAATCGCCGCTCGCGATCTGGTGACGCGCCTTTGTGTCGCAGACGAGCAGCCTCAAAGACTCGTCGATTGCGACCTCCCGCGTTTCAAGCGTGCGGCAATCCAGGAGCAGCGCGGCTCCGGCGACGCCACGACACGAGATGAACTGATCCATGACGCCGCAGCGCGCGCCGACGAAGCCGTTCTCGGCGCGCTGACAGAGCAGCGCGAGTTCGGTCCTATTGATCGTGACGCCGGAGATCGTCGCGAGCGCGAGGCCGAAGCCGACTTCCATCGCCGCAGAAGTCGAAAGGCCGGCGCCCATCGGAAGATCCGAGTCGATGAGGACGTCGGCCCCGACGAGGCGATGTCCTGCGCGCGCGAGCTCCAGCGCCACCCCCCTGACGTAGTCGCTCCAATCGCCGGCGGGCCGCGGCTCGGCGACGTCGAGACTGCAGGCGAAAGGCGGATCGAGCCGCAGCGACTTCGCTTCCAGGCGCCGATCTTCCCGCGGGGCGATCGCGACATAGGCGGCGAGGTCGATCGCGGCCGGCAGGACGTAGCCGTCGTTGTAGTCCGTGTGCTCGCCGATGAGATTGACGCGCCCCGGCGCGCGGAACAGACTCGGCTCGCGGCCGTAGAGAGCGCAAAATTTTTGCGCGAGAGCGCGGGCGAGCGTTTCGTTCATGCGCCACCCTCCCCTCTCGTCACGCTCGTGTCAAAGGCGTCGTCCATCTCCACGCGGTGCGACAGGGATATGACAGGCTCCCCGATGACGAGACAGCAGCTCGGCGTTTGCTACTACCCCGAACACTGGCCGCAGTCGCGATGGCCGCAGGACGCCGCGATGATGAGGTCGATCGGCCTCGCCTATGTGCGCGTCGGCGAATTCGCCTGGTCGCGTCTCGAGCCCGAGCCCGGACGCCATGACCTCGACTGGCTGCGGCGCGCCATCGACACGCTCGCGGACGCTGGCCTGAAGATCGTGCTCGGCACGCCGACGGCGACGCCGCCTAAGTGGCTCGTCGAGCGCATGCCCGACATGCTGCCGGTCGACGCCGAGGGCCGCGTGCGAAAATTCGGATCGCGCCGGCACTATTGCTTCAGCCATGAGGGCTATGCGCGCGAATGCGACCGCATCGTCACGCGGCTCGCGCAAGAGTTCGGCGAGCATCCGGCGGTCGTCGCCTGGCAGACCGACAATGAATATGGCTGCCACGACACGGTCGAGAGTTTTTCAAGCGCGGCGCGCGACGCCTTTCGCGCCTGGTGCGAACGAAAATACGGGACCATCGCCGCGCTGAACGAGGCCTGGGGCAACGTGTTCTGGTCGATGGAGCTCGCGCGCTTTTCCGAAATCGACCTGCCGAATCTGACCGTCACCACGCCCAATCCTGCACATCTCCTCGACTTCAAGCGCTTCTCGTCGGAGCAGGTCGCCGCCTTCAACAAGCGCCAGACCGTCATCATCCGCCGCCATTCGCCGGGCCGCAGCGTGATCCACAACTTCATGGGCGCCTTCACGGCCTTCGACCACTTCGCGCTCGCGCGCGATCTCGACGTCGCGGCCTGGGACAGCTATCCGCTGGGCTTCCTCGAGTGCGGTCGGCGCGACGCCGGGCTCAAGAAGAAGTTCGCGCGCGTCGGCGATCCGGACTTCCAGGCCTTCCACCATGATCTCTATCGCGGCTGCGGGCGCGGGCGCTGGCTCGTCATGGAGCAGCAGCCGGGCGCCGTGAACTGGGCCCCCTGGAACGCCGCGCCGGCGCCGGGCGCGATCCGGCTCTGGGCCTTCGAGGCTTTTGCGGCGGGCGCGGAAGTCGTGAGCTTCTTCCGCTGGCGACAGGCGCCTTTCGCGCAAGAGCAGATGCATGAGGGTCTGCTGCTGCCCAACGGCGACCCGAACCTGGCCTTTCACGCCACAGCCGAGATCGCGCGCGAGCTCGACGCGCTCGACGCCCGCGTCGAGACTGAGCCCTCGCCGATCGCCCTCATCTTCGACTACGAGAGCGCCTGGGCCTGGGACGTCGAGCGGCAAGGCCAGGACTTTCGCTATTTCGACCTCATGCTCGATTTCTATGTCGGGCTGCGGCGTCTGGGGCTCTCGCTCGACATAGCGCCGGCCACGCCCGAGGCCGTGCGAGGCCGCCGGCTCGTGCTGGCGCCGGCGCTGTTCAGCGCGAGCGAGGACTTCGTCGCCGCGGTGAAGGAGAGCGGCGCCGTCGCGCTGCTCGGCCCGCGTTCCGGCGCGAAGACCCCCGATTTCCACATACCGCCGCAGCTGCCGCCAGGGACATTGCAGGCGCTCATCGACGTGCGCGTGCTCGGGGTCGAAAGCCTGCGTCCCGGCGTCGACGTCGCCGTCGGGCCAGGCCGCATCTGCGGCTGGCGGGAGCGGCTCTCCCTTGGAAGAGGCGTCGAGTCGCTGCTCTCGGCGAGCGACGGCGAGACGGCTTTGGCGCGCAGCGGCGAAACCTTCTATCTCGCCGGTCGCGCCGACGCGGAGCTGCTCGATCGCGTGTTGCGCCTGACCCTGGAATCGGCGGGACTTCAGGCGCTCGACATCGGAGAAGACGTCCGCGTCAGGGACAATGGCGCGACGCGCTATGTGTTCAACTACGGGCCAGAGCCCGCCGACATTTCCGGCCTCGTGCGCGGCGCGCGGCTCGTGCTCGGCCAGACGATCTTGCCGAGCTGCGGCGTCGCCGCGTTCCGACTGCGTTGAGCGGGTCCGCGCCCGACTGGGCTCAGCCCAGCAGCCGGGCGCCCGTCACGGTCATGACGCTCGCGAGGATGGGGCGCAGCACCTGTTCGGGGGCCTTTGAGGCGAAGTGGCTCGCGATCGCGATGCCCGGCAGCGAGCCGATGAGTAGCGAGGCGAGCAGCGCAAGATCGACGTCGCCGAGCAGCCAATGACCGAGTCCGGCCAGCAGCGTCAGGGGCACGGCATGCGCGATGTCGGTGCCGACGAGCCGCACGATCGGCGCGCGCGAATAGAGCGCGACGAGCGCCGACATGCCGATCGCGCCGGCGCCGACCGACGACACCGTGACGAGGAAGCCGAGGGTCGCCCCGAGCACAATGCTCGCCTTCAGGATTTGCGCGTCGCTCAGGCCATCGGTGTAGCGCGAGATGTATCGGTTGGCAGCCCGGCGGAAGAGGATCGAGGCGCCCGTCAAGACGAGCGCGATCCCGAGGACCGAGGTCACAAGGCCGTTCGCCCCGCCATGGCTGTCGCCGCCAAGCTTCCAAAGAAGGACGAGCGACAGGAGCGTCGCGGGAATGCTGCCCGCGGCGAGCCGCCGCACGATCCGCCAGTCGACGGCGCCGTTCAGCCCGTGCACCAGCGTGCCATTGCTCTTGGTGATCGCGGCATAGAGCAGATCGGTGCCGACCGCCGTCGTGGGCGCGACGCCGAAGAGCAGCACGAGGAGCGGCGTCATGAGCGAGCCGCCGCCGACGCCGGTGAGGCCCACCAGCCCCCCGATGAGCAGGCCCGACAGGGAGTAGAGCAGGTTGATGTGACCCAGAAACTCCAACGAGACCTCTCCCCTCGCGGACGCGACCGACGGCGAACGCGGACACTAGGAAACTCTCTCGATCAAGTCCATGATCTATTGGCGGCTCCTCCATGTTCGACGCCGGACTCATTTGGGTTTAAACGGTTCGCAGACCCGGCGCTGGAAGAAGGCGAAGGATGCCGAACGACGCGGAAGCTCCGCCGGGCGGGCGTGACCCCGAAGTCGTCGCGATCGTGGCGGTGGCGCAAAACGGCGTCATCGGCGCGGGCGGCGTCATTCCCTGGCATGTGTCGAGCGACCTCAAGCGCTTCCGCGCCCTGACCATGGGCAAGCCGCTCATCGTCGGGCGTAAGACCTATGAGTC
>DATHCI010000158.1:0-18884 GCA_035319645.1 Methylocystis sp.
AACAACAGTCTTTCGCTGCCGGCGCCCGTCACTTGCACCTACGTCAACGAGCAGAAGGGGCGCATCAACTGGAGCTTCGTCATTACGCCGGCGGGCACGGTGACGTGGGACGTGCTCCTGGGTGCGATCGACCCTGGCACGGTCGGCGCGGCGGCCTTTCCGACGAGCGGTCCTTATAACGCTCCCTGGGCGGAGTATTACCAGGGAGAGCTGATCTGCTTCGTCACCGATCCGACCGGCAGCTTCCAGGTCCCCTTCAATGAGCTGGCCGGGACCGCGACCTACTTTTTCCCTAATGGGTCGGGGTTCCTCAGCGCCCGTTACAATGCCTGGTCGTTCCTCGTGCGCGAAGCCCCGAGCACGAACCCGGCTCCGGACAGCCTGACGACGACGGTCGGAACGCCCGGCCAGATCATCCTCGACGGCGGCTACGGCGGCGAGGCGCTGTTCTATGACGCCTGTCCGGCGCAGAACATCCAGACCTTCATGCCCAACGGCGCGCAGTTGTTCCTGTCCGGCACGGCGAACCCGGGCGGCTCGCCTGTTCCGGTCCTCGGCTCGTGGAGCAACGCCGTGGCCTTCTCCAGCTGCCAGCAGGATCTGCGTCAGGACTTCCAGTACCACCTGACGAAGGTGCAATTCGAGACCTGGAACTCGCAGGAGACTGATCACGGGCTCAGCTGGTTCTGCGGCGACAGCGTCGAAACCATCAGCCTCGTCGACGACTCGTATCTCTACAACCCTTCGAACTTCGACTTTGGTCCGGGTGGCATCGTCCCAACAAACCATCCCGGCATTCGCACGCCGGACGCGCGCTATGTGGCGGTCGGGGTGGCGAGCACAGAGTGCACTGGCTCATACAACACGGGTCTGGTCGGCGTGGCGTGGCAGTATCTCGCTTTCGGCAGCGACACGTCGGTCGACGCGCTCGTCGCATCGACGACGACCCCTGTCGGCTATGCGGTGGGACCAGCCTACACGAACTCCTTCAACGTCACGCCTGCTGCCAGCAACGTCACGCAGACGATCCCGGTGCAGTCGGGCTTCGTGCTGTGGGACTGCGCGGACGGGAACTACTGCAACCCGTAGCGGGCGTTGACCCACGCGATCGACCAGTTTTACGGACTCTCGCGCGGGCGTGGGCGAGCGACCCCCGTGTCCTTCTCCCGCTTGCGGGAGAAGGTGGCCCGCCGCAGGCGGGTCGGATGAGGGCGCGCGAAGCTCCAACCCCCGTCGCCGCAAACTCCGCATTGTCCGACATCTTGACTGGCTTCCAACGTCCCCGGCGGTGGAGAGGGCCCTCATCCGACCTCGCTTCGCGAGGCCGCCTTCTCCCGCAAGCGGGAGAAGGAGTCCGGCGCGGCTTCTCGCTCTGTCCCGCCGTGGCGGCGGCGTCTGCGGCCCTGCCGCCGGGCGGGTTCAAAAGGCGCTTCCAGGGGAGGCGGCGATCCTGCCGATCGGCCGCGAAAGCCTTGCATGGCGTGTCGAAAGGAAGTCATCATCGGCGCCTCCGCCGTTAAAGCGTTCTCAGAGTATCGCGTCATTCGGCGGCGTCAGGGCGAGGCTCAAAATTTCAAAATTACGCAATGATGCTTGTGGCTTATGCCAATGGCGCCGGCCCGCGCGACGGGGCGGCGCGATCCGGCGATGCGATCAGCGCACGCGCGTCCAGTGATCCTCGCCGCACAGATTGGTGCCGGCGACGCAACCCTCGAGCGTCAGCGACGCCTCGTTCTCCTGGGTGATCTTCGCCTCGTAGTTCTGTCCGTTCTTGGCGTTGTAGATCGTGCCCGACCAGTTGTTGTCGCCGGCCTTCTGCAGGCTCATGATGGGGAGGCCGACGAGCTTGCGGGAGCGTTGCGCCGGGTTGGGGTTGTTCTCATCCGTCGCGTCGCGCTCGGCGATCGCGTCGATCGAACCGCAGAGGCCGGCGCCGCAATTATGCAAATTGATGACGGCGGTTCCGTCGCCGACGCGCCATTTGCCCGTGGGTCCGGCGAGGGCCGGGCTCGGAGCGGTCGAAAGCAACGCAGCGGCGAGCGCCGAAGCCAGAGCGACGGCGCGGGACATGACTTTCATCCTGTGGCTCCCTTTTCGAATTTGCCGAACGGCGGAGTATAGAACAGGAACGCAGCAATTTGGAAACGCTCCAATGCCCGACGCGACCGGCTCCGAAACCCTTGCTAAACCGAACTCATGAAAAAAGTGGCGACAGCGGCGCCAGCGCGCCGACCCGCCTCCTGATCCTCGGCGGCACGCGCGAGGCCCGGGATCTTGCGGCTCTGGTCGCGGGCCTTCCCGATGTCGAGGCGATCCTCAGTCTCGCGGGACGCACGAGCATGCCGCTCGAGACGGCGCTGCCGACGCGCATGGGCGGCTTCGGCGGCGTCTCGGGGCTCATCCAATTTCTTGTGGATAACCGGATATCGCGCGTCATCGACGCGACGCACCCCTTCGCTTCGCAGATCTCTGAGAATGCGCGCCAAGCCTGCGCGACGCTCGGCCTGCCGCTCCTCGTCCTTTCGCGCCCGACCTGGCGGCGGGAGGAGGGCGACCTCTGGATCGAGGCCGCGGACAATGCGAGCGCGGCGCGCGCGCTCGGCGAAGCGCCGCGTCGAGTCTTTTTGACGATCGGTCGTCTCGGCGTCGCAGCGTTCCGCGCCGCGCCGCAGCATTGCTATCTCGTGCGCTCGATCGAGCCGCCCGAGCCGGCGGAGCTGCCGCCCCACGCGGAGGTCGTTCTGGCGCGCGGTCCTTTCGCGCTCGAGGAGGAGATCGCGCTCCTACGCGCGCGCCGCATCGACGTCGTCGTCTCGAAAAACAGCGGCGGGCCCCTGACCTACGCCAAGATCGCGGCGGCGCGGACGCTCGGTCTGCCGGTCGTCATGGTGGCGCCGCCGACGGGAGCGCGCGCGCGGCCGCTTGAAAGTCTCGACGCCGCAGTGGCCTTCGCCCGCGGGGCCGCGCCCGCATGAGCCGCATCCTGATGGTGCAGGGGACGGGCTCGGACGTGGGCAAGTCGCTCATCGTCGCCGGCCTGGCGCGCGCCTACGCCAACCGCGGCCTGCGCGTCGCGCCGTTCAAGCCGCAGAACATGTCGAACAACGCCGCCGTGACGCGCGAAGGCGGGGAGATCGGACGCGCGCAGGCCCTACAAGCGCGCGCGGCGCGGCTCGAAGCATCCGTCGACATGAACCCCGTGCTGCTGAAGCCGCAGGGGGCCGCGGGCTCGCAGATCGTCGTGCAGGGGGAGGTCTTCGGCGTCGCGGCCGCGCGCGACTATCAGGCGCTGAAACCGCGCCTCATGGCCCGTGTGCTGGAAAGCTTCGCGCGGCTCCGCGACGGCGCGGATCTCATTCTCGTCGAAGGCGCCGGCAGCGCCGCCGAGATCAATCTGCGCGCGAACGACATCGCCAACATGGGATTTGCGAGAGCCGTCGACGCGCCCGTCGTGCTCGTGGGCGATATCGACCGCGGCGGGATCTTCGCGCAGATCGTCGGCTGCAAGGCGGTGCTCGAGCCGGCCGACGCCGCGCTGATCAAAGGCTTCATCGTCAACAAGTTCCGCGGCGACCCGACGCTGTTCGCCGACGGTCTCGACATGATCGCGCGCCAGACCGGCTGGCGCGCCCTTGGCCTCGCGCCGTTCTTTCCTGAGGCTTCTCTCCTGCCGGCAGAGGACTCGCACGCGCTGCGACCGGGGTCCAACGCCGCACGCGGCGCGAAGATCGCCGTCCCGATCCTGCCCAATATCGCCAATTTCGACGATCTCGATCCGTTGCGGGCGGAGCCCGGGCTCGTCGTCGAATTCGTCCCCAGCGGCGCCCCGCTGCCGGGGGACGCGCGGCTCATCATCCTGCCCGGGTCCAAGGCGACGATCGCCGACCTGATGGCCTTTCGCGCCGAGGGCTGGCATATTGACCTGCAGGCGCATCTTCGCCGCGGCGGACGGGCGCTCGGCGTCTGCGGCGGCTATCAGATGCTCGGCAAGCGGATCGCCGATCCCGGCGGCGTCGAGGGGTCGCCCGGCGAGGCGGAGGGGCTGGGGTTCTTGGACGTGACGACCGCGCTCGGACAAAAGAAGCTGCTGCGCGCGGCCTCCGGAGCGCTGCTGCCCGAGGCGGCGGCGTTCCAGGGCTATGAGATGCACGTCGGCGCGACTGACGGCCCCGACTGCGCGCGACCGGCCCTGCGCTTCGCCGACGGACGCATGGATGGCGCGACCTCCCCGGACGGGCTCGTCGAAGGACACTATGTTCACGGCGTCTTCGCGCACGAGGAGGCGCGCGCCGCGCTGCTCGCGAGGCTCGGCGTCGAGCCCTCGGCGCTGCGCTATGAGGCGTCGATCGACGCCACGCTCGACTCCCTCGCCGACCATCTCGCACGTCATCTCGATCTCGACGCGATCCTGGAGATCGCCCGATGAGCCTCGCGCAGCGGATCTCGCCGCCGCCCGCGTCCCTCGCGCCGACCGCGCATGGCGGCGCGCTCGATGCGGCCCGGCGGCGCTATCCGCACGCGCCCGAGCCCTGGATCGATCTCTCGACCGGCATAAATCCGCGCGCCTATCCCCTTCCGGAAATCCCGATTGAAGCCTTCACGCGCCTGCCGGACGCCGACGCGACGCTCGCCTGCGAGGCCGCAGCGGCGAAGGCCTATGGGGTCGCGCCCGGCGCGGCGGTCATCGCCGGGCCCGGCTCGCAGGCCTTCATCAAGGCGCTGCCGCGGTTGCTGCCGGCGCGCCGCGTCGCGACGCTCGGCTTCACTTACGCCGAGCACGGCGCCGCCTGGCGCGCCGCAGGAGCCGAAGTCGTCGAGGCGCGGGATATCGACTTGCTCGCGCGCGCCGATGTGGCGATCGTCGTCAATCCCAACAACCCGGACGGGCGCAGAGTCGCCCCTGCTGCGCTCGCAACGCTCGCGGGGAAGATGCCGTTCCGGGGCGGCGCCGTCGTCGTGGACGAGGCCTTCGCCGACTTTGAGCCGGGGGTGAGCGCAATTGGAGAGGTTTGCGAAAAGCTGATCGTCCTGCGCTCCTTCGGCAAGGCCTACGGGCTTCCGGGACTGCGCCTCGGCTTCGCCGTCTGCGGCGCCGAGCTTGCGCAACGCCTGCGCGCCGAGCTCGGCCCTTGGGCGGTCAGCGGCCCGGCGCTCGCAGTCGCGCCGCGGGCGCTCGCCGACGCCGCCTGGCTCGCGCAGAGCGGGGAGAGGCTGCAGGCCCAAGCCCGTCGCCTCGATGCGCTGCTTGGGCGAGCCGGGTTCCGCATCGCCGGAGGAACGCGCCTGTTTCGGCTGGCCGAGAACGCCGAAGCCGGGCGGTGGTTCGAGCGCCTTTGCGCGCAGGGCGTGCTGGCGCGCCGCTTCGCCGAGAAGCCGAACTGGCTGCGTTTCGGAGTTCCAGACGCGCCGCATCAGTGGGAGCGGCTGGCGCAGGCATTGGGCGCAGCCAATGTCTGACGCGGACGACATCGCGCCTGTAGCGCGCTTCTCGGAGGCGGAGCGCCAGGCGGTCTATCGCGCGATCTATGAGCGCCGCGACGTGCGCGCCGAATTTCTGCCCGACGAGATTCCGCGCGACGCCGTGCTGAGAATCCTGTCGGCGGCGCATCATGCGCCGTCGGTGGGCCTCATGCAGCCCTGGAATTTCATCCTGGTTCGCGACCGCGGCACGCGCGGGCGCATCGGCGCCGCCTTCCGACGCGCCGCAGAAGCCGAAGAGCGCCAGATCGCCGACGACAAGCGCGCGCTGTATCGCGCCCTGAAGCTCGAGGGCATCTTGAAGGCGCCGCTCAACATTTGCGTCACCTGTGACCGGGCGCGATTCGGCCGGACGGGTCTCGGCCGCACCCAGCAGCCGGACACGGACCTCTTCAGCACCGCCTGCGCGGTGCAGAATCTGTGGCTCGCGGCGCGGGCGGAGGGAATCGGGGTTGGCTGGGTCAGCATTCTGCGCCCCGCCGATTTGCGTTCTATTCTGGGAATTCCCGAAGCCATCGCCGTCGTCGCCTATCTTTGCGTCGGCCTCATCGAGCGCGCCTATGTGCGCCCGGAGCTCGAGGTCAAACGCTGGGCGCAACGGCTGCCGCTGGAGGATTTGATCTATGAGGAGCGGTGGGGCGTCGGAGGCGCGACCGAGGCGTCCGCGCCGGTGTCCGAAACCTTAATCCTGCCCTGATTTTGTTATTGCGTGTGTGAAGGGAGTGCGTCAGACTTGTGCGTGTTGGCGGATGCGCGGAGCTGAAAATGGCGGCGGTAGGATTCGAACGGGCTTTTGACAGGTCGCTTGCCGTTTCAAAGACCATGACGCTGACCGTGACGCCGGCGCCCGAGGGCGAGGACGAGCTCCTCGGCATTCTCGATCGGGCGATGATGCGCGGGCGCCGCAACGGCGCGCCCTTGAAGCGCATTCAGCTGCCCTTCGAGCGCTTCCCGTCGATGGATTCGAAATTCTGGCACATCCCCGTCGAAGACAGCGGCGACGCGCATGTGCTGCGGTTTTTCTTCGAGACGGCGACGGCTGGGGAGTGAGAGCTGGGCGCGCCCTTCTCCCGCTTGCGGGAGAAGGTGGCCCCGCGTAGCGGGGTCGGATGAGGGCCCGCTCCGCCCCAACCCTTTCGCAGCCTCATCAACCCCCATCTTCCGAGGTCGCGGCGCGGATCATGTCAAGCGCGATGTCGCCGCCGCCGATCACGATTTCGTTGGGGATGCGCAGCACGCGATAGCCGCGATCGCGAAGCCACGCGTCGCGTCGGGCGTCGTGGTCCAGCTGAGCAAGCTCGTCATGTGGCGGCCCGTCCAGCTCAACGACGAAACGGTGTTGCACGCAAAGGAAATCCATGACGTATCTTCCGATTGGAGCCTGACGCCGGAATTTGAGGCCGCCCAATTGCGAACCGCGCAAGGAGCGCCATAGCATTTCTTCCGCGACGGTCATGTCGCGGCGCAGGCTGCGCGCAAAGGCTGTTTTCTCTTTTGAGACACGGGCCGGCATGGCTTGCTGAAAACGTCCGTTGCAGCGGGAGGACCCTCATCCGACCCGCCTGCGGCGGGCCACCTTCTCCCGCAAGCGGGAGAAGGTGGCCCCGCGTAGCGGGGTCGGATGAGGGCCCGCTCCGCCCCAACCCTCCTCAAAAACCCTCAGTCTTTCGCGCGCTCGACGTAGGTCCCGTCCTCGGTCTGAATGACGACGCGCGTGCCGGTCTGGATGTGCGGCGGCACCATCACGCGCGCGCCGTTCGAGAGTTTCGCCGGCTTGTAGGAGGATGACGCGGTCTGCCCCTTCATGGCCGGCTCGGTCTCGACGATCTCCAACGTCACGCGCGGCGGCAGCTGAATCGCCACGGCGACGCCGTTGAAGATCGACAGGATGCAGACCATTCCCTCCTGGAGCCATTGCGCCTGGTCGCCGATGACGTCTTTCGGCACGGCGATCTGCTCGTAGTTCTCCTGATTCATGAAAGTGTAGCCGTCGTCGTCGGCGAAGAGAAAAGAGAAATCCTGGTCCTCGACGAAGGCGCGCTCGACCTGCTCGGTCGTCTTGTAACGATCGGTGGTCTTGACGCCGTCCGAGAGCCGGCGCATGTCAATCTGCGTCGTCGGCGTGCCTTTGCCGGGAAAGAAGCTCTCCGCGCTCAACACGACATAAAGCTGACCGTCGTCCCTTTCGATAATATTGCCTTTGCGGATCGAGCTGGCGATGACTTTCACGGCGGGCTTTCCCTGGGAAGTTTGCGGGCGTGCGGCCTTTGAGTCTAGAACGGCGGGCCGAAGCGCCGCTTCAAACCACACTTCGTCGGCGCGGGCAATCCTTATCGCCGCCCCCAAAGTTCCCCGCATGAGCCCTGCTTCGCCCTTCTGGGACAAGTCCGTCCACGCCGATCGCCGGCCTTTCCTCATCGGGCGCGCGACGATCGCGGCGTCCGTGCGACGATTCTTCCTGGGGGAGGGGTTCGTCGAGGTCGAAACCGCCGCCTTGCAGGTCTCGGGCGGCAATGAGGCGCATATCTCGCCGTTTTCGGTCGAGCTTATCGACCCGTCGGGCGAGAGGAGCCGCCTCTATCTGCACAGCTCCCCCGAATTCGCCTGCAAGAAGCTGCTCGCCGCGGGAGAGTCGCGGATCTTCACGCTCGCCCGCGCGTTTCGCAATCGCGAGCGCACGCCGCTGCACCACCCCGAGTTCACCCTGCTCGAATGGTATCGCGCGGGCGAGCCGTATTCTCGGGTGATCGAGGACTGCGCCGACCTCTTGGGCGTAGCGGCGCGGGCAGCCGGCGCCCGCAGCTTCCTGTGGCGCGACCGCTCCGCCGACCCGTTCGAGGAGCCGGAGATCCTCACGGTGTGCGAGGCCTTCGACCGCTACGCCGGCGTCGGTCTCGAATCTCTGCTCGGCGACCGCGAGGGCCTCGCCAAGGCGGCGGCGCGCGACGGGCTGCGCGTCACGGAGAGCGACGGCTGGTCCGATCTCTTCAGCAAGATCCTGAGCGAGAAGGTCGAGCATCGTCTGGGGCGCGGACGCGCGACGATCCTCTGCGACTATCCCTTGAGCGAAGCGGCGCTCGCCCAGCCGAAGGCGTCGGACCCGCGTTTCGCCGAGCGTTTCGAGCTCTACGTCTGTGGGGTCGAGATCGCCAACGGCTTCGGCGAATTGACCGACTCCGCCGAGCAGCGCCGCCGCTTCGGGGAGGCGAACGCCTTGCGCCAGCGTCTTTATGGCGAGTCCTGTCCGATCGATCCTGACTTCATGGCGGCGCTGGACCTGATGCCGCCGGCGAGCGGCGTCGCGCTCGGTTTCGACCGCCTCGTCATGCTGGCGCTCGGCGCGACGCGGATCGAGCAGGTGCTGTGGACGCCGGTCGCCGAAACTGGAACCGTCTCAGGAGGCTAGGCTCGTGAAGATCCTCGTCATCGGCGCGTCGCGCGGCATAGGGCTCATCATGCGCCCGGGATTTCTGACGAACGGTCCCCGCGCCGGCAAGCGCCGCGTGCTCACCGAGATCGACGGCGTGACGGCGCGGAGCGTCTCGCGGGCCGAGGTGGCGGACTTCATCCTCCTCGACCGGCTCGACGCTGCGAGCTTCTCTCGACAGACCCTGCTATTGACCTATTGACCTGGGCCGAGATCGGGGGCGCGCGGGACGCCTCAATAATTAGGTCGCGTGAGCACTAACGAACCTCTCGATGCAAAGATCGCCGGATTCCAGAACCAAATCGATCCTCGTCACCGGCGGCGCCGGATTTCTCGGCTCGCATCTGTGCGAGCGGCTGCTGCGCGAGGGGCACGAGGTCATCTGCGTCGACAACTTTTTTTCCAGCAACCGGCGCAACGTCTCGAAGCTGCTGGATCACCGGAACTTCGAGCTCGTCCGTCACGACATAACCTTTCCGCTCTATCTCGAGGTCGACGAGATCTACAATCTGGCGTGCCCGGCCTCGCCCGTGCACTACCAGCACGATCCGGTGCAGACGACGAAGACGAGCGTGCATGGCGCGATCAACATGCTGGGCCTGGCGAAGCGGTTGAAGTGCCGGATCTTTCAGGCCTCGACATCGGAGGTCTACGGCGATCCGGAGATGACCCCGCAGCGCGAGGACTATTGGGGCAACGTCAACCCGATCGGTCTTCGTTCCTGCTATGACGAGGGCAAGCGCTGCGCAGAAACGCTGTTCTTCGACTATCATCGCCAGCACGGCCTGGAGATCAAGGTCGCGCGCATCTTCAACACCTATGGCCCGCGCATGCAGCCTGACGACGGGCGAGTCGTTTCGAACTTCATCATGCAGGCCCTGCGCGACGAGCCGATCACCATATACGGCGACGGCGCGCAAACGCGCTGCTTCTGCTATGTCGACGACATGATCGAGGCCTTCGTGCGTTTCATGTCGAGCGGCACGACATGCGTCGGGCCCATGAACTTCGGGAGTCCGGACGAGATATCGATGCGGGATCTGGCGGAACGGGTGATCGGGCTGACGAAATCGAGGTCTAGGATCACGTTCAAGCCTTTGCCGAGCGATGATCCAAAGCGAAGGCGCCCGGACATCGCGCTGGCCCAGGACCGGCTCGGCTGGCGGCCGCAAACGGAGCTGTCCGACGGCCTGAAGAGGACGATCAGCTATTTTCGAAGCCTGATCTCAAGCGGCTTCGAAAACTGAGCTCGCATGACCTCCAAGACCCTTCGATTCGTTTCGGAACTCGCCGCCGCCGGACTGCTTGCGCCGTCGGAAGCGCTCGAGTCCGTCGCCGCACGGTACAGCATCGCGGTGACGCCGCAGATCGCAGCCCTCATCGATCGAGGCGACGCCGCCGATCCCATCGCCCGCCAGTTCCTGCCCGACGCGCGCGAGCTGACGACGCACGCGTTCGAGAGCGCCGATCCGATCGGCGACGATGTTCACAGCCCCGTCCCCGGCCTCGTGCATCGCTATGACGATCGCGTGCTGCTGAAGCTCGTCTCGGTCTGTCCCCTCTACTGCCGCTTCTGCTTTCGGCGCGAGACCGTGGGGAGCGGAAAGGGCTCTGCGCTCGCGCGCCACGAGCTCGACGCGGCGCTCGCCTATGTCGCCGCGCGTCCGAAGATCGGCGAAGTCATCCTGACCGGGGGCGATCCGCTGGCGGTTTCGGCGCGGCGTCTGCTGGAAGTCGCAGAAGGCGTGGCGCGGATTGCCCATGTGACGACGCTTCGCGCGCACACGCGCGCGCCCACGCTTGCGCCGGAGCTCGTGACGGACGATCGCGTCGCGGCGCTGCGCGCGAGCGGCAAGAAGCTGCGCGTCGCGCTGCACGTCAATCACGTGCGCGAGCTCTCGCCAGCGGCGCGCGACGCGATCGCGGCGTTGCGCGAGGCAGGCGTCGAATTGCTCGCGCAAACCGTGCTGCTGAGAGGCGTCAACGACCAGGCTGACGCGCTCGAAGCGCTCTTGCGCGCGCTCGTCGAACTGGGTGTAGCTCCTTACTACCTGCATCACCCCGACCGCGCCCCCGGCACGGCGCATTTTGCCGTGACGCTCGCGCGCGGGCGTGCGCTTTTTGAAAAGCTCGAGGCCCAGGCGCGAAACATCGCGCTGCCGCGCTACGTCATCGACATTCCCGGCGGGTTCGGAAAGGTCCCGCTCAAGGAGCCGCACGCGGTCCAGGTCGCGCCGCGGCGCTGGCGTCTCGTTGATCGCTTTGGTATGGCGCATGAGTATCGGGAGACTTGCGATGACTAGCGAAAGCGCGGCGAGGCGCCGATGCGCGCCGATCTCAAGCCGCGGAAAGCAGAAGCGCGCCGCTGGGAACAAGGGCTGAAGCGCGTGCAAACGGGCGCCGGAAGCGGACGTAAGAAGGTCATACTGCACATCGGGCTGGAGAAGACCGGCACAACCTCGTTCCAGCGGTTCTGCTTCGAAAACAGTCGCGTCCTGCGCGCTCGCGGCGTTCTTTATCCCACCCAAAGCCTCGCTTTTTCGCGCCGCAGCCACAATCACGCCTCCCTCGTCGCCGCCTATCTCGAGGGGACGGGCTACGTCGATCTCGACATGACCCCGAGCTGGCGCGGACGCGAGGAGACGCTCGCGTCGCTGCGGCAAGAGATCGAGGCTGCGCAGGCGCCCACGATCCTGCTGAGCGCCGAACATTTCTCATCGCGGCTGACGCCGGTCGAGATCGGTCGGCTTGCAGCGGACTTCGCCGATTGCGATTGCGTCGTCGCCATCGTGGTCCGGGCGCATGAGCCGCGGGTCTGCTCGGCCTATTCCAGCACGATCCGGTCTGGACGCGACCTGACGCTCGACGAATTCGTCGCCGAGCTTGCGACGCCAGGCAACGCCTACCTCCGCTATGCGGAGACCGTGCTGCGTTGGGAACACGCCTTCGGGCGCGAAAACATCCGGCTCTTCAATTTCGAGAAGAGTCGCGACCTGATCGCTGATCTGATCCGCAACATCGTCGGGCCGGGCTTCACTGCGCGCGCCGGAGCACAATATGTCGACAACAAGCGCTATGGAGCTGTGGCTCTCGAAGCCCTGCGCCGGATCAACGCCGATTTTCCCCGACCGGACGGCAGCGGCCGAAGCGCGCTGAAACTCCGGCTAGCCGCGCATGCGCGCGCCATGCTGCTGCGCGCTTTCTCCATCATGACTTGGGGGAACGATGCGAGCCTTCGCCTGAACGCGGGGCAATGCGCCGCTCTCGCCGCCGTCGTTCAGCACGACAGAACGTGGCTGGAGGAGAACTATGGCGTGGTCATGCCCGCGCTTTGTTGTGGGGCAGGGGAGCCGCCGCGCGACGAGCGGGTGGCTTGGATACTTGCCAGAACGCGTCGTCCGCGTGAGGTTTTGGCGAGATTTCTGAATAATCTACCGGATTGAAATTCAAGCGCGAGCCCGGCGCTTTTTCTTGCCGCCGCCGCCTTTCGGCTCGCCTGGCCAGTTTTGGGCGCCGCCCTCGGCGCGCTCGTAGCGCACCCCCATGAAGAATAGAATCTGCCCGCCGCCCTCTACCTTGGCCGGGCGCGGTCGCGCATTTGCGCGACGCTCGAATGAAATGATTTGCGCCATGTCCTGCGCGTGCCCCCGCATCGCGGCGTCCTCCAAATCAGCCGCACGATGACAATAACGCCCTTCGACAGTTAATGTTCCGTCAACATCCGCGTTCTAATGTGATGCAATCGCCCAGTGTCGTGTAACGGAGCGCGTCGAGTCATGTCTGCCCAAGTCGGAGAGCGGTCGAACGCCATCGGGCTCCTTCTGCATTCGATTGTCGAACAGTTCAACGCGCGCCTGGCGCATGGCCCCGGCGATCTGCGCCAGTTCGAGCGGCTTGCCGGCGATCTCCTAGACGTCGCTGACGACGAAAGCGCGGCGCGCGTCGCTCAGGCGCTCTGCGAACACCCTGAAACGCCGCCGAGTCTGATTACACGGCTGTTCGCGCGGGGCGGCGCCTGCGCGCGGCTCGCTTTCGAATTCGCGCGGCGCGCGCCGCCGGCTGAACTGCTCGCAAAGGCCGAGCATGGCTCGGAAGACGTCGCCGCGGCGATCGCGCGCCGTCGGGAGATTTCACGCGAGGCCGTGGCGGCGCTCGCCTCGCGCACAGAGCCGTCCGTTCTGCGGTCGCTTGCCGCCAATCGCTCGGCGCGGTTCGATCCGGGCGCTCTGCGCGCCCTCGTCCAGGCGGCGCGCGACGACCGGGCCCTCGCCCGCATCTTGCTCGATCGCGCCGATATCGAGCTGGACCCTGAACCGTTGTTTCTCGCGGCGACGACGAGCGAGCGCGCGGCGATCCTGCTTGCCGCCTGCCGCATCGCCATGGCGTCGGCCGGCGACCTGCGCGGAAGAGCGCCTCAACGCGACCCGGCGCTCGGGGACTATCTGCTGGCGCGCGCGATCGAGCAGGACCGCGAGACGATCGTCACGCGGCTCGCGGACGCGCTCGACGCGCGCAAGAGTCGCGTGCGCGGAATCTTCGAGGACGAGGGCGGCGAGGCGCTCTCGCTGGCCTTCGTGGCGCTCGGCGTGAATGTGGACGCGTCGACGAAGATTTTTTTATGCGGCGACTGGGCCTTCGCGCGCAGCGCGGCGCGGCTGCGCGAGTTGCGGGCGTTGATTCGCTCGGCGCCGTGGCAGGCCGCGACGCGGATCGTCGCGGCGATCGTCGGCGCTCCCCGCATCGAACGCGACGGCCCGCGCATTGGTTCAGCGCGCCCGGACTCCGCATGGCGACGCGCCGCGTCCGGCGCGGACGGCGCGAGGCTGCTCGAGCGGAAAGGGTGAGCGGCAAAAGTTTCACATCCTACGGGTGGAGATCTTCACCGTAGGATTGGCCCGACTCAGCGTAGAAGGTTTCCAACCCCTTCAGCAGATTGGGCAAGTCGTTTTGCACAGTGTCCCAAATCAAGGGAAAGTTGAGATCGAAGTAGCCATGAGCGACACGGTTGCGCATGCCAACCATATCTCGCCACGGAAGATTGCGGTGCTGGTCAAGAAACTCTGGGTGATTCCGCTGTAATCGCGTCACGGCTTCCCCGACGATCAGCAAGCTCATTGCGACCGCCTGTTTAGTTCGCTCATCGGCGAGGAAATCCTCTTGTTGCAGGCCCTCGACGAACGAGGTCGCGGCGCGGCAAGCGCGCAACATTTGATCCAAAATGACGAAAATGTTCCGCTGCCTCATATCGGGGCGGCTTCTGCAAGGATCTCGGCGCGGATTCGTTGCGGCAACTCTTGCGGCGTCACGAGATCGACGCGCACGCCTAGGATATCCTGTAGGTCCATGAGCAGCCCGCCGAGATCGAACAGGGTTGCGCCGGGGAGGGCGTCGACCAGAATGTCGATATCGCTCCCCTCATGATCCTCGCCATGCAGGACAGAGCCGAAGACGCGCGGATTCGTCGCGCGAAAACGGCTCACCGCGGCGCGCACGGCCTCACGGTTTTTCTCGAGCGCGACGGAAGGCTTCACCTGTTCTTCCCCCGGGGTTGAGCAGTCGAAGCTATCAGTTTTCGTCGCGCTTCGCGAGCGGCGAGAGACGCGCGATGAGCTCGCCGAAACAGTCGTCGACCGAGCGTCCGGCTGTGTCGATCGCCAGACGATCGCGCGGCCAAGGATCGGATTTCATCCCGCAAATCTCCTCCCAAGTCGGCGCCCTCAGTCCGGGGACGTCGATCGTTCTGGTCTCGACGCGCCGACGATGCTCGTCGGGATCGGAGCAGAAGATTTCGATTTCCACCGCGGCAACCCCGACGCCCAATGCAACGTCGCGCCAGGCGTCGCGCGTGACGGCGACGTCGTTTACGCAGTCCGCCACGACGTCATGGCCGAGCCGCAGATTGTCGCGTGCGATCCCATGCGCCGCCCGATACCCAATATCGGCGATGTCGTCGCCGAAGGCCGCGAGGAGCGGCTGCTCCATGGAGTCGAGGCGCAGATAGAGCGCGTGCAGGCGCTGCGCCAGGAGGCGAGCGAGGGTCGTCTTGCCAGCGGCGGGCGCGCCGCTGAAGATGAACAGCGTTGGCGTCGAGAGGATCATTTTCTTCAGTCCTCCGGGGGAGGGCTCCAACCACGGTCCTGCATGACGGGCTAACCCAATTTCCTTGCGCGCAGCGACAGGGCGAGCGGCATGCGTGGGCGCCCCTCAGGAAGCCGCCAGAGGCGGTCCTGTGAGGGCCTCATGCAGGCGTGGGCGCGCCAGGGCAGGGCCTCGTGCTCATGCAGCATCGTCGGCGCGAGGCCTGCTTCGATCAGCGCGCCGAGGATCGAAGACAGGGAGTGTATCCAATTGTGGGTCGTCTGATGGACCAGCTTCGTCGGGTCGCTCGTGTAGGTCGTCGCATCCACTGCCACGAGCGGCGCGTCGGCGGGCGTTTGGTAGCCGTGGGTCGCCTCGAGCTGTCCTTCGACCTCCTCCAGAACGAGGAAGCTCGGATGCGCGTCGGCGAAATAGAGCTCGCCGCCCGGCGCAAGCACCGAAGCGATGCTTCGGGCCCAGTCACGCAGATCCGGCAGCCAGCAGATCGTCCCCCAGGTGGTGAACGCGAGATCGAAGGGGCCGGGCCTGAGGGCCGGCGCCATGTCGACGGTCCCTTCCACGAAGTCCGCTTCGATTCCCGCGTCTGCCGCCAGGCGGC
The DNA here is from genome assembly GCA_035319645.1 of Methylocystis sp. Classification (GTDB taxonomy): domain Bacteria; phylum Pseudomonadota; class Alphaproteobacteria; order Rhizobiales; family Beijerinckiaceae; genus Methylocystis. The sequence continues at coordinate 15,603 of DATHCI010000158.1, forward strand.
GCGCGATGTCCAAGGCGACTGGAGAGAAGTCGAGCCCGGTGACGCGGGCGCCGCGCCGCGCAAGCGAAAGCGTGTCGCAACCGATATGGCATTGCAGATGGATGATCCGCTTGCCGCTCACATCGCCGATTTCCGCGGCCTCGATGGGAAAGAGCGCGTCCGCGCCTCGTCGAAACTCGTCAAGCCGGTAGAAGCCGTTCGCATCGCGCGCATGGATGCGCGCGCGCTCGTTCCAGCTTAGGCGGTTGAGTTCGATCGAGTCGGTCAATGGTCGTCTCGCATCAAGTGGCGCCGAAGTCGAATTCAGAGCAGCTGTGCGCGATGCGCTTGCGCATCCCGACCATGCTTCGCCACGCCGGACCGGAGCGTTGTTGAAGAACCGCCGAGTGATTGCGCTCGAGCCGCGCCGTCGCCTCGCCGATGATCAGCCGACAGCGTCCATAGCATGACTTCCGGTCAAACGGTCGCGACCGTTGCTCCTGAAATGCGTGCGGCGTTGGCGAGCCGTTCGTCGAAAGTCACGAGCGTCGCGCCGAGGTTTAGAGCCGAGGCGAGATGCAAGGCGTCAGGCGCGGCCAGCTTCGTCGAAAAGTCCCGCACTAGCCTTTCTGCGCCGTTGATGTCCGAAGGGCCGAGCGCATGCGTCAGGCAATCTTCGCGCAGCAGATCGAACTCGGCGAGAAAGCCTCGCGCGTCGCGCTCCGTGGCCGAGCCCACGCGGACCCATCTGGAAACTACGGCGCCGAACTCCGGGCGCGCGAGGTCTGCGACGACACTGTCGCTGTTGGAGTTGCGCCACCATTTTCGCGCATTGTCGGAGCCCGCCTCGTCGACGATAATCGGTATGAGAAACGAGGTGTCGAGATAGAATATCTCGGAAACTCATCGCGCATCTGGCGCAGAAGACGCGTCGAGTCCTCTCTCGGGGAGGGCCGTGTTTTGGCGCGCGCCGCGATCTCGTCCAGGCGCTGCGAAGAAGGTTTGCGAGGCGGACGCGGAGCGAAGGCGCTCAGCTGCGCGATCGGCTCGCCGTCGCGCGTGAGCACAATGGTCTCGCCCGCCTCGACGACTTCGATGAGCTCCACGAGACGGTCCTTGGCTTCGAGGATGGAAATTTCTGTCATAGCCGAATTATCGTGGCCTGCGGCTTTTGGGTCAATGCCCACGCGCTCGGCGGGGATGGACAGGCTGGTTAGAGACTTCGACGCGCGCACCGACAAACAGCGCGAAGTGTCCGTCCCCGACCCGCTAGAGCCAGTCGCCCGCCAGATTCATGCAACTGAATAAAAGGGGTCATCGCAGAATCTGTTCCAAATCGTACGCTAAGGCTTCAGGCTTTGGGTCCGGCTTGGATTTCTCGATAGACGGTTGACCGTCCAAGGCCCGTCTGGCGCGCGGCCTGCGTTGGCGTCATTCCGTTTTTGACGAGAAGCATCGCGCCGGTGAGTTTTTCCTGATTGAGCGTGGGGCGGCCTGGTTTGCGCCCTTTGGCGCGTGCGGCGCTCATGCCGTCGCGGGTGCGTTCGGCAATGAGGCGGCGCTCAAATTGAGCGATCGCCCCGAACACGTGAAACACCAACTCGCCGGCCGCTTCACTAAGGACTTTTTGTATACCAAAACCGGGAAAGCGTTATAAGAACCACCGCATAAATAATGTAAATGGCTATGATTGCGCCAATGGCTAATCCTATGTATCGTAATACTACTCCTAACCTAGGCCATCGTCCTTTGCCAATGCATCCAATAGACCATAACGACGCGCTAATGCCCACGGGCGCAAACATAAAGGCAGGCAGAAAGCCATCTATGAACAGGTTAGCACTACAACCGCCGGCCAGACAACTTATCAACGGCCATGCAATGAGGAGAACCCAAGTGATTGTAAGGCCGTATCCTATAAATCGCATGACGGGATCCTTTGGATCGACATTTGGCTTTCAGCTTGATTTTTGGGTCCGGCTTGGATTTCTCGATAGACAGTTGACCGTCCAAGGCCCGTCTGGCGCGCGGCCTGCGTTGGCGTCATTCCGTTTTTCACGAGAAGCATCGCGGCGGTGAGTTTTTCCTGATTGAGCGTGGGGCGGCCTGGTTTGCGCCCTTTGGCGCGCGCGGCGCTCATGCCGTCGCGGGTGCGTTCGGCTATGAGGCGGCGCTCGAATTGAGCGATCGCCCCGAACACGTGGAACACCAACTCGCCGGCGGCTGAAGAGGTGTCGATTCTCTCTTCGAGAGAAAGCAGCGCGACGCCGCGCTTCTTGAGCGTTTCGACGACGTCGAGCAGTTCGCGAAGCGAACGCCCGAGCCGGTCGAGCCGCACGACGGCGAGCGTGTCACCAGGGCGGATGTAATCGAGCAACTCCTTAAGGCCGGGACGATCGAAGGTCTTGCCCGACACCACGTCTTCGAAGACGCGCAGCGCGCCGATCGTTGCGAGCCGTTGCTTTTGGCCGTCGAGGTCTTGGTCATCGGTCGAGACGCGGGCGTATCCGAGAATGTCGGCCATGGGCGGGGCTTGGCTGGTTTCGTTGTCTATAAAACGAACGGTTTATGGACGGGCGCGCCTTGAACAGAATGACCCGTCAAAGGCCGTCCACAAAATACGTCCATAAACTGTCTTGTGTCCAGAAAATAATCACACCATTGCTGGACAAAATTTCACTGTTGGTTGAGCCTGCCCATGCCCCCTCGTCATATCCTCTCCCCGCAATCACGCACGGCGCTGTTCGATCCGCCAACGGAGCCGACGGCGATCGTCCGACACTACACCTTTTCGCCGGAAGACCAGGCGCTGATTTGGCAGCGGCGGCGTGCCGCCAATCGTCTCGGCTTTGCCGTGCATCTCGCCTATCTCCGTTTCCCGGGCCGTGTGCTCGGCGCGGACGATGCGCCACCCGCCGACATGCTGGCTTTCATCGCGTCGCAGATCGGATGCGATGCTGACGAGTTTGCCTCATACGCCCGGCGTGATGAAACGCGCCGCGAACATCTTGGCGAACTTCAATCGTATCTCGCGCGGCGAAACCATCCCCCACGAGCTTCTCGCCCATGTCGCGCCGCTCGGCTGGGAGCATATCGCTTTCAACGGCGATTACGTCTGGCCCGCCGAACCCCTCGGAGCCGCTTTCAGACCCCTACGAAATCCCCAAGCGGACTTCCTCGAAGCCGCTTAGCGTACGATTTAGAACAGATTCTGCGATGACCCCAAGTAGCTCAGTCACGCGCAGCCGTGGCAGCATGGCGTAGAGCCGGCGTGCAATCGCGTCAGCGGCTTCGTTCTCTGTT
>DATHCI010000159.1:0-3927 GCA_035319645.1 Methylocystis sp.
CCAGGGTCTTGGAAAATACGTGTCGGATTCTCTCAATTCGATGAGCGTTTGGGAGTAGGCGCCCGCCTTGACCGGTTGCCAGGCGTCCACGATCGCGAGCATGGCCGAGCGGAAGATCTTGTGGGTGACCACGTCCGGGTCCGGTCGCGCGCCTCTGAAGCTGGAGGTTTCAAACATGAGATGGTTTGGGAAAGCGGCTTTGATCGAGGCTCCAGCACAGCAGTTCAGCTTGAAGGTGCGGGACGGCGGCAGGTCGCGCGTATAGCCGCCGCACCAATAGCCGCTCTCCGGCTCCGGCTCGCGCCGACCGTCGCGCGAGACGCCCGCCTTCACCTCTTCTGCATAGCGGTCGCGAACCGTTTCGAGATCGACCGGGCCGGTCCGCCCGCAGCCCCAAAGCTTGAACAGCGGATCGATCTTCGCCAAGGAGTCGAAGGTTCGCAGGCAACGATCTGCGACGGCCTCTGGCGCCTCGGGTCGTGCTTCCCATGTCGCCTGGATGTAGTATCCCTGGATTCCCGACTTCTTAATTTCGATTTTCATGGCTGAGCCCTCACCGTGTTTCGGCTGAAATGTAGAACACTTTGATTCTTCTGAGACTGTCGTAACTCTCGAACGCTCGCCTCGCCACCCTTGCAGCTTCAGGCTCAGCAAAATACCATTCAATGTCTCGCGAGCGGGCGGCTCGAACTTGCTTCATGGCGTCCTCCCTCCACTCATTAGGAAATTTGTTCCGTTGATCGAAATACCGTTCCCCCAGCATTTTATCGAAGCCCGGACCTTTGACTTCGATCAACGTCCCGTCGCTCCGGCGGCAATCGTCGAAATAGACCAGTCGACCCGTCATCGGGTCAAGAAGGTTGACGCCCCATCCGCGCGGCGTCGGCAGAAAGCGCCCCGCCCATACATCCGGGGCGGAGCGCCTTTGCGGAGGGCGTCGAAAACGTCATTCCCTGAGCTTCCGCCCGATCTGCAGGAGTCAGCGCGCGGCGATGATCCGGGTGTGCGCCATGAGACAGGACGCCCGGTCAGGCGGCAACGTTCCGGCGAGCGTCACCGCGCCCGCCCGAAGGATGGTCGCGCCGAGCGCGAGGACGCCGCCGAGATTCATTCGCGCCTCGAACCGCCAGCGCGCGAGCTTGGCGTGCGCGGCGCCGCCATGAGGCGGGATAGGCTCATGACGCGCCGCCGAAATGCACGTCGAGAGCGATCAGGATTTCTCGCGCGGCGACATGAAAGCTTTCCTCATCGTGAAGAAACCCGCGGCGATCGTTCTCGACGAGACAATGCAACTCGGCAAGGAACTGCCCCAGCGCACGACAGCACGACAAAAAGGGTTTTGAGAAGCGAGCGCTGGCCGAGCCAGTCTTCGGCAAAGTTCGAAGATGAAGGGAGAGCCGCGCTCTCCTCCGCTTTTGCCGTTCGACGGCGCGATGCAGGCGTCCGGGCAGCCAGGGCGACAACAGGTCATCATCCCGCCCTGAGCAGCCGCACCGCCTCGTCCCGCTCGAACAGATATAACAGCACCCGCAACGCCTCGCCGCGTTCGCTTGCAAGATTTGGGTCGCGGCGCAGGATGAGCTCCGCGTCGTCCCGTGCGACGGCGAGCAGCCGCGCATGCGCGAGTATGTCAGCCAATCGAAACGACGGCAGGCCGGCCTGGCGCAGGCCTAATATCTCTCCTTCGCCGCGCAAGCGCAGGTCCTCCTCGGCGATGCGGAAACCGTCCTCGGTCTGACGCAGGGTCTTCAGGCGCTCGCCCGCGGCCTCGCCGAGCGGTCCCTTATAGAGCAGCAGGCATGAGGACTCTCCCGATCCGCGCCCGACGCGCCCGCGCAGCTGGTGCAGCTGCGCTAAACCGAAGCGCTCGGCGTGCTCGATGACCATGATCGTCGCTTGCGGAACGTCGACGCCGACCTCGATCACCGTCGTCGCGACGAGGAGCTGCGTGTCTCCGCGCTGGAACGCCTCCATCGCCGCGTCCTTGTCGGCGCCCTTCATGCGCCCGTGGATGAGCCCAACCCGCGCGCCGAACACGCGCGTGAGCGCGTCGAAGCGCTCCTGCGCCGCGGCGAGGTCGATCTCCTCGTTCTCTTCGACGAGCGGGCAGACCCAATAGGCGCGCGCGCCCTGCGCCAGCGCGCGCTTCAGGCCCTCGACCACCTCGTCGATGCGCGACTGCGGCAGCGCCCGCGTCTTGACCGGCGTGCGTCCCGGCGGCTTCTCGTCGAGGATGGAGCTGTCCATGTCGCCGAAGGCGGTGAGCGCGAGCGAGCGCGGGATCGGCGTCGCGGTCATGACCAGCACGTCGGCAGCCTCGCCCTTGGCGCCGAGCGCCAGCCGCTGCGCGACGCCGAAGCGATGCTGCTCGTCGACGACGGCGAGGCCGAGATCGTGGAAAGTCAGATCGCTGGTGATCAGCGCATGCGTGCCGATGACGACCCGCGCCTCTCCGGACGCGATCGCCTCCCGCGTCGCCGTGCGGTCCGAGGGCTTCGCCCGTCCCGTGAGCAGCGCGACCGGGACATCCGCCTCGCGAAAGATCGGCTCCAGCCGCTCGAAGTGCTGGCGCGCCAGGATCTCGGTCGGCGCCATGAGCGCCGCCTGCCGTCCGGCCTCGACGACCTCGGCCATGGCGAGCGCCGCGACGACGGTCTTGCCCGAGCCCACGTCCCCCTGCACCAGCCGCAGCATGCGCTTGTCGGAGGCGAGATCGGCGCGGATCTCGGCGAGCGCGCGCCGCTGTGCGCCCGTCAGCGCGAAGGGCAGCTTCTCTTCGATCGCAGCCGCGATCCGGCCCGAGGATTTGTGCTCGCGACCCGGCGCACGCCGCATTTTTGCCCGCACGAGGCGAAGCGCGAGCTGTTGCGCGAGCAACTCGTCGAGCGCCAGACGCTGGCGCACGAGGCTCCCCGGCAGGATGTCGCCGGGCTGCTGCGGATGGTGCAGGCGCCTGAGCGCCTCTTCGAAGCCGCCGAGCCGATTCGCGGCGAGCACCGTCGGGTCCTGCCACTCAGGCAGACGGGGCAGGCGCTCCAGCGCGGCGTCGATGGCGCGCTGCAGATAACCTTGGCGCAAGCCTTCGGTCAGCCCGTGCACGGCCTCGACCTCGGGGAGCCTGGCGAGCCCCGCTTCGTCGAGCACACGGTCGGGATGCACGATCTGGCGATGTCCGTCATAGAGCTCGAGCCGTCCCGAGACCCAGCGCGTTGCGCCCACGGGCAGGCTGCGCTCGACCCAGTCGGTGTTGGTCAGAAAGAACACGAGCAGCGCGTCGCCGGTCTCGTCCTCGACGAGCACCTTGAACGGCCCTTTCGCGTAGCGGCCTTCCGGCTTGCGGTGCTCGACGACGCGGACCTTCACGAGCACCATCGTGTCGAGCGGCGCCTCGGCGAGCCGGGGCCGCGCTCTGCGGTCGAGCGCGCCCGTCGGCGTATGAAACAAGAGATCGACGAGCCGCGCCTCCTGACCGGGCCTGGCGAGCAGCCGGTCGAACAGTTGGGCGAGGCGCGGACCCACGCCCGGCAGGGTCTTGGCGCGACCGAACAGGGGGTCGAGAAGCGTGGGGCGCATAGGACGCGCACTCTCGCTCATCCCGAAAAGTTTGTCATTCGGCGAGCGACGCCGGGGGCGGGCGCCGCAAGTCGTTAAGGTCGTTCGACAAAGCTTTGCGGCGAGCGGCCGAATCGAACATCGGCATGGCGCGTATTCACGGAAAATCCACGCCTTACACGTCCTTTGGCGGTCGCAAAACGCGATCCAACCTCAGTCTCATCGACCAGAGAACCAGTGGGCGGCGCATGCAGAACAGCTCCTCTCCTCTCGCATTGGAAATACGCGGACTCGTCAAGAGCTTCGAACGGCCGGCGGTGGACCGGCTCGACCTTTCCGTGCCCGCCGGCGAGTTCTATACGCTGCTCGGGCCCA
>DATHCI010000160.1:0-3259 GCA_035319645.1 Methylocystis sp.
CGATTGTGGCATTTGACATGCCACTTTGACCGTGAAATTTGACTGGTCTCCGCAACGCCGCTTCAGCGTCGAGCTGCAGTCGCATTGCCGGTCTCAGGCGAGGGTTGAAGCAGGATGGCGATCGGCTCGGAAGCCGCCCCCGCGAGATCGGGGCCGAATCCGCGGCGCATTGAGTCAAGTCGCAGCGTTTGCGATCAAGCCGAAAGGGCGCGTCCCGCCGCGCGCTTACGCGCTGTGGGCTCCGGCGAGACTTGGGGCGAGCGCTTCACCGGCCAGCGCCAGTTGGGCGACCATTTGCGCCGCCAATCGTTGCGCCTCCGCAACCACCGATTCGTCCTTCGCACGTTCGCCAATCAAAGCCAGACGATCAAAGCATTCCTCGATCAGCCGCAATCCCTCGGCGGCGCTCGAGAGCGACGGCGCTTCTGCGACCGGCGCGTCAGCCGCAGCCGCCTCCTCTTCCGAAACGAGGCGTCGGAATACGCCCGCTTCCCCCGGTTGACCCGAGAGCTCCAAGCGATCGGCGAGAGCGGCGTGCGCGCGCGCCGATCTCTTTTCCCACTGGCGAACCAAATCGCGCAGCCTTTCGACGCTCTTCGGAATCTCCACGTTCACTGGCCTTTCCTGATGAAAGGCCCGGCGACGAAGCCGCCGAAGGAGAGAGGCGTGGTCGAGTTCATCGCGAGCCAAGTCTTCGGCAAGCGCGCGAAGCGCCTGATCGTCGGCGGCGGCGGCTATGTAAGTGTAAAACGAGAAGGCGCGCTCCTCATTGCGAACGGCGAAAGCGAGCGCGTGATAAGGGTCAAGGAGCGCGCCGCGCGCCTCCTCCTCAGAGAAGGACGGAAGCCGCCAATCGGCCGGCAATGGCCTCGCGGTTCGGCCAAGAGTGGAGCGGGCGCGCGCCGCGACTTGACCGACATGACGGTCTTCGAGTGCGGCCAGAGTTTCGAACTCGGCCGCAAGGTCCGCATCTCCCTGCTTCCTGAGACGGGAAGCGAAGCCACGATAGCGCTCGGCAGAATCTCTTTCCATTGCGTCCGCGACAGACAGCAAGTCGTCCATGGTTCTGATGGCTTCATACGTAAGTATCATGCAACAGGTCCTTCTCGGCTTCCGGAGGGATTGACCGGAAACCGGAGACGATCATAGTGCGCAAAAAACATAAAGAGAGCGATTTCACGCGCCGGTTACAGAGTACCTTAGGCGAAGAAGCGGATTTATGTCTAATCGCTGTGTTATCGTCCGCGGAGCTCGGCAGCGGCCGAACGAAATTACGACGCGAAAGAAGCTTCCGACACATACAGCATCGCCGCCACACTAACCCTCTGGCGACCCACTTCGGATGGGACCAGCGATGCGCAGCTTGACGAGCGCCATTTTCCTCTTGATCGCCATTGGCTGCCTTTTTGCGACAGGCGCGCCCTCGCTCGCGGCCGAGAGCCGTCTCGCAGAGTTTCTCGCCAAGGCGCCGGCGGCTGAGATCGTGCCTGGCGCCGATCGCTATGGTCCGCCGCAAGGGTCGCCGCCCTTCGTCCAGGCGCTCAAGGGCGACAAGCTCGTCGGCTACGCCTTCGTAAACGCCGACTGGGTGAATTCGACGGGCTATTCGGGCCAGCCGATCCAGATTCTGGTCGGCCTGACGCCCGACGGGAAGATCTCCGGCGCGCGGCTCATGGACCATCACGAGCCGATCGTGCTCGTCGGCATTCCCCCCGAAAAAATCGCGGGCTTCATCCGCGGTTACGTCGGCCGCGAGGTTCTCGCCCTTAGTCACGCCGCGCCGACGGAAAGGCCGACGGTCGACATCGTCAGCGGCGCGACCGTCACCGTCACCGTGATCGCCGAGAGCATGGTGCGCTCCGCCGTTCGCGTCGCCCATGCGGCCGGCGTCGGCGGGCCCGCCGAGGTCGCGCCAGCCGCCACGGCTTGGCGGATCGATCCGGCGCGCGAGGCCGCCCCCGACTGGGCCGGACTCGTCAACGACGGAACGCTCAAGCGCCTGAGCCTGACCGTCGGCGACGTAACCGAGGCGTTCAAGCGCGCCGGCAACGCGCAAGGCGCCGATCATCCTGAATCCGACGATCCGGCCGCGCCGTTCATCGACCTGTACGCGGCGCCCGTTTCCGTGCCGGCGATCGGCAAGCGCCTGCTCGGCGACGCTGGCTTCATGAGCCTCCAGCAAAGCCTGAAGCCGGGTCAGCAGGCGATCCTCGTCGCCGCCAACGGCGCCTATTCGTTCAAAGGATCGGGCTACGTGAGGGGCGGCATTTTCGACCGCTTCGAAGTTCTCCAAGGCGACAACAGCATCCACTTTCGCGACGTGCTGCATACGCGCGTCGGCGACCTCGCTGTCCCAGGCGCCCCAACGTTCCGCGACATCGACATCTTTCGCACGCCCGACGGCGTGACATTCGATCCGGCTCAGCCCTGGCGCCTCCAGCTTCTGGCGCAACGCGCCTACGGCGCGCGCGACAAGGCGTTTCTCACGTTTGACGTCCCTTATGAGATGCCTCGGGGGTTTCTCAAGGCTGCGCCTCCCGCCGCTGCGGCGACGACAGCCGCCGCGCCTCAGTCCGTCTCGGCGCCGGAGGCGCCCGAACCGGCGATCTGGCAAGGGCTGTGGCGCGACAAGGCTGGTCAGATCGCCATTCTCATCTGCGCGATTGTCCTCTTGACCGGCGTCTTCTTCTTTCAGGACTGGTTCGTCGAACGTCCGGTCCTCTACGACCGCCTGCGCCTGGCCTACCTTGCTTTCACGCTCGTTTGGATCGGCTGGTACGCGCAGGCGCAGCTCTCGATCGTGAACGTGCTCGCCTTTCTCAATGCGCTCAGAGGCGACTTCCGGTGGGACTATTTCCTGATGGCCCCGCTGATCTTCATCCTGTGGTTTGCGACCGCAGCCTCGATGCTGTTCTGGAACCGCGGCGCCTATTGTGGCTGGCTGTGTCCGTTCGGCGCGCTTCAGGAACTGGTCAACCGCCTCGCGAAAGCTGCGGGAATTCGGCAGCTGAGTATTCCCTTCGGGGCGCACCAGCGTCTCATCGCGCTCAAGTACATCATCTTCCTCGTGCTGTTCGGCATCTCGCTGGGCGCGCTGGGGACCGCCGAGCAAGTTGCGGAAGTCGAGCCCTTCAAGACGGCGATCGTCCTTCGTTTTGCGCGCGGCTGGCCGTTCGTCCTTTACGCGGGAGCGATGATCGCCTCGAGCCTGGTCGTGGAGCGCGCGTTCTGCCGCTATCTCTGTCCCATGGGCGCGGCG
>DATHCI010000161.1:0-19013 GCA_035319645.1 Methylocystis sp.
AAGCATATCGAGGGCGTGCTGGCGGCGCTGAAACGCGGCAAGGCGCGCGCGTTCCGCGAGGCGGCCGCCGGCGGCGGTCCACGCGTCGAAGTCTTTCTCGATCGTCGCGGGGGCGCGAAGCCGGTCGTGAGCTGGCCGGCCAACGCAGACGAGAGCGCGCTCAAGGAGGCGCGGCGTTGGCTCAAGCCCTGGCTCGAGGCGGATGGGACTCTCACGCAGGCGCCGGAGTCGATCGCGGAACTTCTGCGCGAAGCTCCGGACGCGCCCGCGATTCTTCGGGTCTCGCGCCACTTCGGCCCATGGCTGGAGCGAGCTCGCCGGCTCGAGGCGCGCGGCGCGTCCGCCGCCGCTTTCGCTGCTGATGTCGAAGCCGGGCTCGAGTCCTTCGACGTGCTCAAATACCCGCTCCTGCCCTACCAGCGCGCCGGCGCGACGCATCTCGCCTTCGGCGAGCGCGCGCTGCTCGCCGACGAGATGGGTCTCGGCAAGACGATCCAGGCCATCGCCGGCTGCGAGCTGCTGGCGCGTCGCAAGGGGATCGAGCGCGTCCTCATCGTCTGTCCGGCCTCGCTCAAAGCCGAATGGGAAGAGCAGATCGCGCGCTTCTCCGAGCGCTCGACGCGGCTCGTCTTCGGCGCGCGCGCCGAGCGGCTCGCCGCTTTTCGCGATCCGGCCTTCTTCACCATCGTCAACTACGAGCAGGTGCTCGGGGACGGCGACGTCGAGGCCGTCAACGACATGCTGAAGCCAGACGTCATCGTGCTGGACGAGGCGCAGCGCATCAAGAACTGGCAGACGAAGACGGCGCGCCGCGTGAAGTCGTTGCGCGCACCGCACGTCTTTGTGCTGACCGGCACGCCGCTCGAGAACCGCATCGACGAGCTTTATTCGATCATCCAATATCTCGATCCCGAGGCGCTCGGGCCGCTCTTCCGTTTCAATCGCGATTTCTATGAGCTCGACGAGCGCGGTCGGCCGACGAACTACAAGAATCTGGCCGAGCTGCGCGCGCGCGTGGCGCCGCTAATGCTGCGCCGGCGCAAGGCCGAAGTCGAAAAGGAGCTGCCGGGCCGCACGGTCAAGACCTTCTTCGTGCAGCTCTCGGGCGAGCAGAGGCTCCGCTACGAGGACTATCAGACCCCCGCGAAGAAGCTGCTCGCCATGGCGCAAAAACGACCGTTGCGCAAGGAAGAGTTCGATCGCCTCCAACAGCTGCTCTCCTGCATGCGCATGGTCTGCGACACCCCCGCGATTCTCGATCCGGAATGTCGCGTGAGCCCCAAGCTCGAGGAGCTTGAAAAAATCCTCGCCGATCTCCTGGAGGAGGGCGACCGCAAGATCATCGTCTTTTCCGAATGGGAGCGCATGCTCGCGCTCGTGCGCGAGCTCGCAGGCGAAATGGGCGTCGAGGCCGCCTGGCACACGGGCTCGCTGCCTCAGGAGCGTCGCCGCGCCGAGATCAACCGCTTCAAGCGCGACCCCGCCTGCCGCCTTTTTCTTTCGACTGATAGCGGCGCCACGGGCCTAAATCTGCAGGTCGCGAGCGCCGTCATCAACATAGACCTGCCTTGGAACCCGGCGAAGATCGAGCAACGCATCGCCCGCGCCTGGCGCAAGAATCAGACGCGCTCCGTCGCTGTCATCAACCTCGTCGCAGAGGGCACGATCGAGCACAACATCATGCATCTGCTCGGGCAGAAGCAGGCGCTCGCCGACGGCGTGCTCGACGGCTTGGGCGACATCGAGCGCCTGGACATGCCTTCCGGTCGCGCGGCCTTCATCGAGCGCATGAACGCCGTCATGGCGGATGCGAAGGCCCGCGCGCCGCGCGTGATCTCCGCCGGCGAGAAGCTCGCCGCAGAGCTGCGCGAGCGGCTCGGAGAGGCGGTGCTGCTCGTCGAGGAGCGGCGCGGCGCGGACGGCGGATCCCTGTTGTGCGTGGTGCTCGACGCCGACGCCGAGACTCTCGCCGCGGAAGAAGCACAGGCCGCTGCGGGCGTCGAAATCATGGATCTCGCCTCCTGGCGGCGCATGCAACGGCTTGCCGCCTCGGGCCTTGCGCAACTCGCCGAGAGCGTGCGCGAGCATTATCGCTCGCCGACGTTGCCGACGAAGCCTTCGCTGGAATCGCGTTCTGCGACAGCCGACGCCGCCGAGGCCGATCGCTCCCTGCGCATGGCGAAGGCGCTGACCGAGGCGGGCTTCCCGGAGGAAGCCCCGGCGTTGCTTTCAAGGTCGCTGCGCGCCATGGCGTCAGCTCTGGCGACGGCCCGTGGCGAGGGCGCGCAGAGCGGCGATATTCGCCGCCTCGTTAATTGCGGGGCGCTCGCGGAGGAGGCGCTGACGCTGCTCGAAGCCACCGAAGCGCGGTCCGAAGCAGTGACCGCCGAAGAGGTCGCGCCTCTGCTCGTCTCGATGGGGCGCGTCTTGACGGCGGCCCAGCGCAACGAGCCGCGCCTTTCGTTACACGTCGCAGGCTAAGCCTGAGCGAGGCGATCGAGCGAGCCCCGTAAAATGTTGGAGGCAGCCATGAGAGGGTCGAAACTGATCCGAGAAGCAACTCGATCGCGGCGCCTCATTTTTTAAAATTAGCAGAAATCCGTTGACTTCGGCGGCAGAGATCGCAAAATTCGCGGTATGCTCTATCGGCTGGAAATCGAGAACTTCTATTCCGTTCGCGACGCGCAAATGCTGGATTTGAGCGTTTCGAAAACCGTGTCCGATTATCCCGAACGCTTCGCGCCGATATTCCCGGGGTCCGTCAGTCGCGCGCCAAAGGCCGTGGCGCTGTTCGGCGCCAATGGCTCGGGAAAATCCACGGTACTCAAAGCCTTGGCGTTTATCGCATGGTTCTTGCGCGAGAGCTTTCAGCACAAGGGACCAAGTTTGCCTTGCGAACGTTTCAACGACCCGGAGTCCGCGAACAGGGCCACGCGTTTAGCCGTCGAGTTCGGCGGGGTTATGGATCTAGCCGCGGCGAGTCAAGGTCGCGCGACCTCTGAGAAACTGGGGATTCTTCGTTATGAACTCGAGCTTCTGCCAAAAGATGGAAGCATTCAGAAGGTCGTCCGAGAAGCATTGCGCTTCAAGCGGCAAGGCCGAGGTAAATGGCTGCGTGTGTTCGAGCGTGATGGCGCGCATCGCGTCCTAGGCTCCGATGCATTCCCGCTGTCGGGTTTCTCGAAAGTCATCGACAAGGTGCGCGAGAACGCAAGCGTTGTAGCGACGCTCGCTTTGTTCGAACATGAAGCCTCGAAATTCTTGGCAAAGGTCACGACCAGCGTGGTAGGTAACATTCTTTTTGATCGAACAGATCTCGACGATCAATCCGTCGTCCAGTTGCTCGCTCAAAACCCCGCAATTGTCGATGCGCTTAACAAAGAGTTACAGCGCATCGACGTCGGCGTTGAGGAATTGCGTATCGTCCAAACCGCTACCGGTCCAGCACCGTTGTTCAAGCATAACGGTCTGCATGTCGATATGCCGTGGCTCCTCGAAAGCCATGGCACACGATCTTTCATTCGGATTTTTCCACTCATATTGGCAGCGCTCCAATCGGGCGGCGTCGCAATCATCGATGAACTGGACCTGTCGATCCATCCGCTGATTCTTCCAGAAATTGTTGCGTGGTTCTATGATACGACCCGCAACCCGCAAGACGCACAGCTCTGGGTATCCTGTCATTCGGCCTCGTTGCTAGACGATCTCACGAAAGAACAAGTTGTTTTTTGTGAAAAAGACAATCGTGGACGGACACGTATGTATAGCCTGATGGATGTTGCCGAGGTGCGTCGCAGCGACAATCTTTACAAAAAATATCTTGGCGGCGCTTACGGCTCGGTTCCACGAATCGGATGAGCCGGCACGCCAAAATTCCGCAGAAGTCGCCGGTTTTTCTCGGTTGCGAGGGCGACTCGGAGCAGGCCTATGGACAAGTGTTGAACGCTCTTCTGCACGAAAACGAGCGACAGTTTTTCATTCAGGTTGTCAATCTCAATCCCGGCGCCGGCGACCCTCTCGCGATGCTCCGCAGGGCGGGAAAGGAGTTGGAACGACTAGGCAAAAGCAGAGCCGAATATCGGTTAAAATTTATGTTGATCGATTCGGATCGTGTCGATCGCGAGCCCGAACGACGGCGCCAAGCCGAGGAAAAGGCGTGGAAACTCGACGTTTCGATCGTCTGGCAAGAACCTTGTCATGAGGCCTTTCTACTTCGCCATATTGATGGGCTCTCGCACAAACGGCCGACCACGACGGCGGAGGCGATTACGACACTGAGATCGCGGTGGCCAGAATATCGCAAACCCATGACGAGAATGCAGCTTGCCAAACGAATCGACCTCGATTCCTTGAAGCGCGCGGCGGCGGTGGAGCCTTCGCTGTCTTCGATGCTCCGCTGCCTACGTCTCCTTGGTTGAGAGTCTGGCGAGCCGATCGAGCGCGCCTTGCAGAATATAAGCAGCGGCCATGCGGTCGACGACTTCGGCGCGCTTCGCGCGCGTCGCGTCCTGCGCGATGAGCTCGCGCGTGACGGCGGCCGTCGACATGCGCTCATCCCAATAGACGTGCGGCGGCGGTGAATAGGCCGCGAGGTTGCGCATGAAGGCGCGCGTCGCCTGGACGCGCGGTCCCTCCGACCCGTCGAGCGACAGCGGCAGGCCGACGACGAGCGCCTGGGCGTCGAACTCGCGGATGCGCTTCATGAGCTCCTCCGCGTCGAGGCTGAATTTTTTGCGGCGGATCACGTCGAGCGGCGAAGCGATGCGGCGCTCGACATCGGAGAGCGCGAGGCCGATCGTCTTGGTTCCGAGGTCGAGGCCGAGAAGCCGCCCGCGCTTCGGGAGGTTTGCAGCCATGTCTTCGAGCGCGGTTTCGCGGAGCCCCATGACGACTGGGTGAATACTTAGCGTGCTTTGTGTCTTACGCGGTGAAAAACCGACACGAAGACTTCATGAAGCCGGCTACAACGCAGCCCGCAGATCCAACAGTTGCTGCAGCTTCTCTGCCGCGGCGACGCGATCGGCCTCGATCTTGGCGTCAGCGACGTCCTCGCGCGCGTCCTTGATATCCTGCTCGAGCTTGGTGATGTCGACATCCTTGATGGCGATCGCCTGCTCGGCGAGGATCGTGAAGCCCTTGGCGCAGACGTCGGCGAAGCCGCCGCGGACGAACAGCTTTTCGGCTCCATTGATAACCACGACCCCGGGTTTCAATGTCGTCATGACCGGCGCGTGATTGGCGAGCACGGTGAATTGCCCGTCCGCGCCGGGCGCGACGACAGAATCGACGTCTCCCGAAAACAGAAGCTTCTCGGGGGAGACGAGTTCGAAGTGGAAAGCGGCCATGTGCTAGCGCCCTTGGGAGGTTTCCCCTTCTCCCGCGGAGCGGGAGAAGGTGGCCGAAGGCCGGATGAGGGCCGGTTCGGCCCTAGTTCCCTTGAGAGGTTTCCCTCTATGCCCGGCGCCCCTCATCCGACCTCGCTTCGCGAGGCCACCTTCTCCCGCTCCGCGGCAGAAGGGGACGCCCCTGATTACGCCGCTTCTTTCGCGAGCTTCGCCGCCTTCTCGACGGCCTCTTCGATGGTTCCGACCATATAGAAGGCCGCTTCCGGCAGATGATCGTAGTCGCCGTTCACGAGGCCTTTAAACCCCTTGATCGTGTCGGCGAGCGCGACGAGCTTGCCGGGCGAGCCCGTGAACACTTCCGCGACGTGGAAGGGTTGCGACAGGAAGCGCTCGATCTTGCGGGCGCGGGCCACGACGAGCTTGTCCTCTTCCGAGAGCTCGTCCATGCCGAGAATCGCGATGATGTCCTGCAGCGACTTGTAGCGCTGCAAGGTCGACTGCACCCGGCGCGCCACGTCGTAGTGCTCGTCGCCGACGACGGCGGGAGAGAGCATGCGGGAGGTGGAATCCAGCGGGTCGACCGCCGGATAGATGCCTTTCTCGGCGATCGAGCGCGAGAGCACGGTCGTCGCGTCGAGGTGGGCGAAAGAGGTGGCCGGCGCCGGGTCGGTCAGGTCGTCCGCGGGCACATAGATCGCCTGCACCGAGGTGATCGAGCCTTTGGTCGTCGTGGTGATGCGCTCCTGCAGCGCGCCCATGTCGGTCGCGAGCGTCGGCTGATAGCCGACCGCCGAGGGGATGCGGCCGAGCAGCGCCGACACTTCCGAGCCCGCCTGCGTGAAGCGGAAGATGTTGTCGACGAAGAACAGCACGTCCTGGCCCTGGTCGCGGAAGTGCTCGGCGACAGTAAGGCCCGTGAGCCCGACGCGGGCGCGCGCGCCCGGCGGCTCGTTCATCTGCCCGTAGACCAACGCGCATTTCGAGCCCGCCGTGGAGCCGCCATGCTCCTTGGGGTCCTTGTTGACCTTGGACTCGATCATCTCGTGATAAAGGTCGTTGCCCTCGCGCGTGCGCTCGCCGACGCCTGCGAAGACCGAATAGCCGCCGTGCGCTTTGGCGACATTGTTGATGAGCTCCATGATCAGCACGGTCTTGCCGACGCCGGCGCCGCCGAAGAGGCCGATCTTGCCCCCCTTGGCGTAAGGCGCGAGCAGGTCCACGACCTTGATTCCGGTGACGAGGATCTGCGCCTCCGTCGCCTGCTCGGCATAGGACGGCGCGGGCTGGTGGATCGCGCGCCGCGCGCTCGTGTTGACGGGGCCGGCTTCGTCCACCGGCTCGCCGATGACGTTGATGATGCGGCCGAGCGTCTCGTCCCCGACCGGCACCGAGATCGGCGCGCCGGTGTCGCTGACCTCCTGCCCGCGCGTGAGGCCCTCGGACGAGTCCATGGCGATCGCGCGCACGGTGTTCTCGCCCAAGTGCTGCGCGACCTCGAGCACGAGCCGCTGACCCTGGTTCTGCGTCTCGAGCGCGTTCAGGATTTCCGGCAGATGTCCGTCGAAGGCCACATCGACGACCGCGCCGATGACCTGCGTGATGCGCCCTGTGGACTGATTGCCCGTCGCCATTTGTTTAGTCCTCGTTCAATGTCGTGAGCGCGATTGCGCTTAGTGTTTCCCTTGGTGTCCTTCGTGCCTTTGTGGTGGAATTTCACCACAAAGGCATGAAGGACACCAAGATTTGTCCCGCTCACGCGGCGCGTCGCTCGAGCCGCCGCTCCACCCGCGCGAGGCGGGCGTCGAACCGTTCAATCCGGTCGCTCGCCACGGTCAGCTGCTTCTCAACAGCCGACATGCGTATTGTCAAGTCGCGGATGTCTTCGCGAATTGCGTCCAGATGCGGCTGCATCGCCCGCAACTCCTTCAGGATGACATCGGCCAGTTCGACCGTCATCGCTTCAAGCTCCTAAACTTCGACCAGCTCCAGCCGACGTTCCACGCGCACGACGCGTTCGTCGAAGCGATCCAGCCGATTGTTGATTGTCGCAACCTGCATCTCCACCGCCGAAACTCGAACCTTCAGCTCGCGCACGTCCTCGCGTATGTCGTCCAAGCTCTGCCGCATTCACCGCAGATGTTCAAGAACGATATCGGTCGTCTCCTCGGCCATGATCCAACTCCGCGGAAATCAGTCCCGTTTCAAGCCGCCGCTCGACCCGCGCCAATCGTCCGTCGAAGCGATCCATCCGCCGGTTCATTAGAAGGAGCTGAGCCCCGGCCTGACTCAAATCGCGCTCAACCCGCGACATGCGCACTTTGAGGTCAGAGACGTCCAACTCTACGCGCTCCGTCGAGGTACGGATGGCCTGCAATTCCGCAAAGACCAGCTTGGTCATCTCTTCGGTCATCACGCGCACCCGCCTCTATTCTCCCCCGCCTATCCGCGCATCGCGATTGCTCTGTCGAGCGCGGCTTTCACTCGGTTCACCGACGCTCGATTGTCGGCAGCGAACACTGCACGGTCTTTACCTCCGATACGCAATATGATTCTATATTTCTGCCACGAAAGCTTATGCCCACAACTTCCCAACAGCAAACCGGCAAACCCAATCAAGAAAGAATGTATAAATACCGGATCGATATAGATACTACCGTCAATACTACGACGAGGAAGCAAATGACCATCGACAACAGCGCCGCCAAAAAAGCCGGCAATAGCGGCCAGGCCGATCAGAAGCGCCGGAACGGCCACTCCCATCATTATAAGACCGACCAAGCTTCGTGTTTCGGATTCCCCAAGTTCAACATATTGGATGTCCGCTGTATGAGCAGTGACGTCCCCAAATTTCACCAGCGTCGGCGAAATTTGGACGTCGGCCGTCCTAAGAATGACCTCCTCCGACATCATCCTCAGTCTCCATCATCACAACGCCTCCGCGCCCGAAATGATCTCGATGAGCTCCTTGGTGATCATCGCCTGCCGCGAACGGTTGTATTGCATCGTCTGCTTCTTGATCATGTCGCCGGCGTTGCGCGTCGCGCTGTCCATCGCGCTCATGCGCGCGCCCTGCTCCGACGCCGCATTCTCGAGCAACGCCCGAAATATCTGCACGCTGATGTTGCGTGGCAGCAGCTCCGCGAGGATTTCGTCCTGGCCCGGCTCATATTCATAGACCGGTTGCGGGCCGCTCAAGGCTTCCTCGTTCTCATTGACCGGAATCTGCGCCGGGATCAGCTGCAGGGCGGTCGGAATTTGCGCGATCACCGACTTGAAGCGCGAGAAGAACAGGGTCGCCACGTCGAAATGGCCATCCTCGAACAGCTTGATCAGCTTCTTGCCGATCGGCTCGGCGTTGTCGAAGCCGATCTGCTTCACGCCGCGCAATTCGATGAGCTCGATGATGTCCTTCTCATATTGCCGGCGCAGCTGATCGAAGCCCTTCTTGCCGATGCAGAGGATCTTGACCGTTTTGCCTTGGCCCTGGAGGCGCTGAATGTGCTCGCGTGCGAGGCGCACGATCGAGGAGTTGAAAGCCCCGCAGAGCCCGCGCTCGGCGGTCGCGACGACGAGGAGATGCGTCTCGTCGCGCCCGTTGCCCGTGAGCAGCTCTGGACCGCCCACGACGCCGCCCGCAAGATTGGCGAGCACGGACTCCATGCGCTCGGCGTAGGGCCGCGCGGCCTCCGCCGCATTTTGCGCGCGGCGCAGCTTCGCCGCGGCCACCATCTGCATGGCCTTGGTGATCTTCTGCGTCGCCTTGACGGAGGAGATGCGGTTGCGAAGATCCTTCAGCGAGGGCATGGGCGTTCTTCTTGCGTAATGTTCGTTTGCCTGGGGCGTCTCCTTCTCCCGCTTGCGGGAGAAGGTGGCCTCGCGAAGCGAGGTCGGATGAGGGCTGCTGGGCGTAGACAGACGCTTCTCATCATCGCTGGGGCGGCGGCGCCCCTCATCCGGCCTTCGGCCACCTTCTCCCGCAAGCGGGAGAAGGGGCGCGCGCCTCACGCAAACGTCTTCGCAAACCCTTCGACGACGCTCTTCAGCTTTGCGGCAGAATCGTCCGAAAGATCCTTCGACGAGCGAATGGCTTCGAGCAGATCGGCGTGCGAGGAGCGCAGCAAAGCGAGCAGGCCTTCCTCGAAGGCCTTCACGCGGTTCACCGGCAGCGGGTCGAGATAGCCGTTGACCCCCGCATAGATCACCGCGACCTGCTCTTCCATCTTGAGCGGCGAGAATTGCGGCTGCTTCAGCAGCTCGGTCAGACGCGCGCCGCGGTTCAGCAGGCGCTGCGTCACCGCGTCGAGGTCGGAGCCGAACTGAGCGAAGGCCGCCATCTCACGGTATTGGGCGAGCTCGCCCTTGATCTTGCCCGCGACTTTCTTGGTCGCCTTGGTCTGTGCGGAGGAGCCAACGCGCGAGACCGAGAGGCCGACGTTCACCGCCGGGCGAATGCCTTGGTAGAACAGGTCGGTCTCGAGAAAGATCTGGCCGTCGGTGATCGAGATGACGTTCGTCGGGATGTAGGCCGACACGTCGTTGGCCTGCGTCTCGATGACCGGCAGCGCCGTCAGCGAGCCCGCCCCGCGGTCTTCGTTCAGCTTCGCCGCCCGCTCCAGCAGGCGGGAATGCAGATAGAACACGTCGCCCGGATAGGCCTCGCGGCCCGGCGGACGGCGCAGCAGCAGCGACATCTGGCGATAGGCGACGGCCTGCTTGGAGAGATCGTCGTAGATGATGACGGCGTGGCGCCCGTTGTCGCGGAAGAACTCGCCCATCGCGCAGCCCGAGAAGGGCGCGAGGAACTGCATCGGCGCCGGGTCGGAGGCGGTGGCCGCGACGATGATCGAATATTCCAGCGCGCCGCGCTCCTCGAGCACCTTCACGAATTGCGCCACCGTCGAGCGCTTCTGCCCGATCGCGACATAGACGCAATAGAGCTTGGCCTTTTCGTCCGGCCCGTCGTTGAGCGGCTTCTGGTTCAGGATCGTGTCGAGCGCAATGGCGGTCTTGCCGGTCTGGCGGTCGCCGATAATGAGTTCGCGCTGGCCGCGGCCGATGGGGATCAGCGCATCGATGGCCTTGAGGCCGGTGGCCATCGGCTCATGCACGGACTTGCGCGGAATGATTCCGGGCGCCTTGACGTCGACGCGGGCGCGCTGCGTGGCGTTGATCGGGCCCTTGCCGTCGATCGGATTGCCGAGCGCGTCGACGACGCGGCCAAGGAGCTCGAGACCGACGGGCACGTCGACGATCGCGCCGGTGCGCTTGACCGTCTGACCCTCCTTGATGTCGCGGTCCGAGCCGAAGATGACGATGCCGACGTTGTCCGACTCGAGATTCAGCGCCATGCCGCGCACGCCGTTCTCGAATTCGACCGTCTCGCCGGCCTGCACCTTGTCGAGGCCGTAGACGCGGGCGATGCCGTCGCCGACGGAGAGCACCTGGCCGACTTCGCTGACTTCGGCCTGATTGCCGAAGTTCGCGATCTCGCTCTTCAAGATCGCGGAAATCTCCGCGGCGCGGATGTCCACCATTAGCCGACCTCTTTCATGCGTGTGCGAATGGAATTGAGCTTGGTCCTGACGGAGGCGTCGACCATGCGCGAGCCGAGCTTGACGACGAGACCGCCGATGATCGCGGCGTCGGTCTTCACGTCGAGATTGATCGTCTTGCCGCCGCTGGCGGCGACGAGCGCCTGTTTCAGCGCCTCCTCCTCCTCGCCGCTCAGCGGCTTGGCGACGACGACCTCTGCGCGCGCGACGCCGCTCGCCTCATCCTCCAGGCGCTGGAAAGCCGTGATGATGGCGGGGAGCGCATGCAGTCGACGCTTCGTCGCGACGAGGCGCAGGAAGTTCGCGGCGAGCCCGGAGACGCCCGCGGCGGAAAGGGCCGCCGACAGCGCTTTCGTCTGCTCCGCGGCCGAAAAGGCCGGGCTCGCGACGAGCGTGCGAAATTCGGGGCTTTCTTCAAGCAGCTGTTTGAAGCCCTTCAGCGCGCCGGAGACATCCGCGACCGCGCCCTGCTCGGACGCGAGATCGAAGAGGGCGGATGCGTAACGGTCCGCAACGAGGGAAAGGTCGACTCCGTGTTGAGCCACGTGCTTCAAGCTCTCTCGGATCTTTTGTCGCGGGGCTTCGGGTCGCTTTGGG
Organism: Methylocystis sp.; assembly: GCA_035319645.1. Classification (GTDB taxonomy): domain Bacteria; phylum Pseudomonadota; class Alphaproteobacteria; order Rhizobiales; family Beijerinckiaceae; genus Methylocystis. Next base: position 11,495 of record DATHCI010000161.1, read on the forward strand.
GTTGCGGCGGAAGGAAGCGTCGAGCGACGAAAAAGGCCAGGGCACGGCGCTTGCGCTCGTCAAGCGCCAGCTCCAATGCGCGGGTCCCCTAACACAGGCCTTTTTGAGGCGCAAGCCTTGCCAGTGACGCAATTGCAGGCGACATGAGCGGCGCGCGCGGCAAAGGGAATTCGAACGGGAATTCGCTTGGGGCGCAGGAGGCGGCGAACATGGCGCAGGCGATTGTCGGGATCATCGGCGGCTCCGGAGTCTACGACCTGCCGGGGCTCGAGGACGTGCGCGAGGAGCGCGTCGACACGCCTTGGGGAACGCCCTCCGACGCGCTGCGCTTCGGGCGCATCGGACGCGCGTCGGCGGTCTTCCTGCCGCGGCATGGGCGCGGACACGCGCTGTCGCCCTCGGGCATAAACTATCGCGCCAATATCGACGCATTGAAGCGGGTCGGCGTCACGGACATCGTCTCGGTCTCGGCCTGCGGCTCGTTCAAGGCTGAGCTCTATCCCGGCCTCTTCGTCGTCGTGGATCAATTCGTCGACCGCACGTTCTCCCGCGAATCCTCCTTCTTCGGCAATGGCTGCGTGGCGCATGTGTCGATGGCGCATCCGGTGGCGCCGCGACTCGCCGCGCGAATCACGGCGGCCGCCAAGGCCGAGGAGATCGCCCACGTTTCCGGCGGGACCTATGTCTGCATCGAAGGTCCGCAGTTCTCGAGCTACGCCGAGTCGTTGGGATTCAAGGCGGCGGCCTACGATGTCATCGGCATGACGGCGCTGCCCGAGGCCAAGCTCGCGCGCGAGGCCGAAATTTCCTACGCGACGGTCGCGATGGTCACGGACTTCGACTGCTGGCATCCGGACCACGACAATGTGGACGTGGCCTCAGTGATCGCCGTCGTGCGCAAGAACTCCGCCAGCGCGAGCCGGCTGCTGGCGCGACTGCTCGCGGATTTTCCTGAGGAGCACGAGGCCTGCCCGGTCGGCTCCGACCGCGCGCTCGACAATGCGATTCTGACCGCTCCCGACGCGCGCGATCCGGTTCTGATGAAAAAACTCGAGGTGATCCTGAAGCGCGTCGCGGCGTAAGGAAGACGGCGCGCATCGACGAGGCCAACGCGCGGGCGATCGCCGGCTCGAGTTTCGCCGATCCATAGGATAGCGCGCAATCGACTTTTGAGCGCCCACTCACGTGACCGGACGCAGGCTTCCGTCGTAGAGCTCGTAAAAATCGGGGTTGCGCTCCGCCACCAATGAAAGAAGCTCCTCCATGATATGATCCATGGAGATCTGCGTCGCAGCGCTGCCGACCAGCTGCGCACGGACCGCGAGGCGCCGGCGCGCCGCCCCTCGATCGGCGCCTACACGCCGTCGCTCGCGGGCGATGGCGCCGATCTCGACGTCGAGATCGGCGCCTGGCGCGAGCGAGATCCGCCTCGAGAAGCGATTGGGCGAGACGATCGCGCCGGAGGCGGAAACGCCGAAATGGATCTGGCCGGCGCGGTGAAACGTCTCCCCGACCCCGGCTTCAGGCCGGCGCAAACAGCATCAGCCCATGCCATTTGTGCGGGCGCACGCCGGGCAGCGCCGCGAGCCCCGCGCTCGCCGCCTGCGCCTCCAGCAGCGACGCCGGCTCTGGAAAGTCGTTGTTCACGAGGTGATCGCAGACCCCGTCCTGCTCGGCGGCGGTCAAACCCGTCATGGCCCCGCGCAGCCACGCGCAGTAGTCGCGGTAATAGGCTTCCAGGCCCTGGCCTTCCTCGCGGAACACGTCCGCGACGAGCAGGAGCCCCCTGGGTTCGAGCCTGCGCGCCGCGAGGCGGAAGAACGCTTCCTTGTTCAGCGTCGCAAGATGATGCAGCGAGAAGCTCGCATAGATCGCGTCCTGCGCCGGCGACTCTTCGAGCGCGCGCATGAAGTCGGCTTGAAGCAGCTCAACCGGGCGCCCGAGGCGCGACAGGTTCTTTCGCGCGAGCTCCAGGGCCGCCGCCGAGAGGTCGGCGCCGCGATAGCTCTTGACCGGCAGGCCCTCAAGCAGAGGCGAGAAAGTCGCGGCGTCGCCGCAGCCGAGATCGAGGATCGAGAAGGGCCGGCCGCGAAACCGCGTCTCGAGCGCCGAGCGAACGCCCTCGCCGATCGCGCGATGGAACATGTAGTCGTCGGCGACGACCTTGGCGTAGGTGTCCCAGGCCTGAAAGAATTCGGCGGCTTGCGGCGTGCTCATGATGGGCGCTCCACTTCAGTGGCGCTCGAATTGACACGGCGTATTTTCAAAAAAACGCCGCGCGAGGGGCGCGGCGTTTGCGTGGCCTTCGCTTCGAAACCCTCAGCGCTTCGAGAACTGGAAGCTTCTGCGGGCCTTGCGCTTGCCGTATTTCTTGCGCTCGACGATGCGCGCGTCGCGGGTCAGGAAGCCTTCGCGCTTCAAGGCTGGACGCAGTTCCGGCTCGTAATGCGTCAGCGCCTTGGAGAGGCCGTGACGCACGGCGCCGGCCTGGCCCGAGAGCCCGCCGCCCGCGACCGCGACGGTCAAGTCATATTGCCCGACGCGCTTCGCCACGACGAGCGGCTGCTGCAGGATCATGCGCAGCACCGGACGCGCGAAATAAACGGAAGCGTCGCGGCCGTTGACCGTGATCTTGCCCGTGCCGGGTCTGATCCAAACGCGGGCGATGGCGTTCTTGCGCTTGCCGGTGGCGTAGGCGCGCCCGTGCTTGTCGAGCTTCTGCTCATAGAGCGGAGCCTGCGGCGCGGGCGCCGCGCCGGCGGTCGCCTCTTTGAGGTCGGCGAGGGAGGACAGCGTGGTCTCGGCCATGGATTTAAGCGCTCCGGCGGTTCTTCGGGTTCAGGGCTGCGATGTCGAGAGGCTGCGGATTCTGCGCCTCATGCGGATGCTCCGCCCCCTTGTAGACACGCAGATTTCCAAGCTGCCTGCGGCCCAGCGGCCCGCGCGGCAGCATGCGCTGCACGGCCTTCTCCAGCACGCGCTCGGGAAAGCGACCGTCGAGGATGAACTTCGCCGACCGCTCCTTAATGCCGCCGGGAAAACCCGTGTAATGGTGGTAGACCTTTTGCTCGCGCTTGCGCCCGGTCAGCACCACCTTGTCGGCGTTGACGACGACGATGTTGTCGCCGTCGTCCATATGCGGCGTGAAGGTCGCCTTGTGCTTGCCGCGCAGGCGCAATGCGATGATTGAGGCCAGGCGCCCGACGACGAGCCCCGAGGCGTCGATCAGCACCCATTTCTTGTCGATGTCCGCGGCCTTGGCGGAATAGGATTTGCCGAACATGAAGATTTTGTTCCGTCGCGTGTGGAGGCCGACGCGCTGCGGCTTGGCGGGTCGCTTAGGTGAGGATGCCGGCGATGTCAACGATTTTTAGGTGAGAATTGACCGCGAGCCTCAAGAAAACCGGGGCATTGAGATATAAGGTAGCATATTACCGTCCCTGCGCAGGATTTTGCAGCGCCTCTCCGCCTGGCGTAATTGCCGCGGCTCCTGGCCAAGCTCGCAGGCGCCGCCGCGAGCCCGTGGAGAACGCCGCTTGCACAGAGGCCGCCGGCTTGAGATAGGCGGGCATGACCCACTTTCTTCTGTTTTTCGTCTCGCTCTGGGCCGGTGCGCAGAATGCGCTCGCGGGCGGGGGGTCATTTCTGACCCTTCCCGCGCTCATGTTCACGGGCATGGACGCGCAAGCCGCCAACATCACGAGCTGCGTCGGTCTCTTTCCCTCGCAGATCGCCACCGCGCAAGCTGGGCGCTCTCACGCGACCGGCGTCGCGGGCCTGTCGCTCGGGCGGCTCACCGTGATCAGCATCGTCGGCGGCGCGATCGGCGCCGGGATCTTGCTCGTCACGCCGCCCGACTATTTCGCAAGGCTCGTGCCGTGGCTCGTGCTGTTCGCGACGGTGGTCTTCGTCTGGGGGAGCTTCTTCCGCAGGAACGATGGCGCGCAATATCGCATCGGGCCGCGCGCCGCAGCGCTCGCGCAGCTTCTCATCGCGATCTACGGCGGCTATTTCGGCGGCGGCATCGGCTTTCTCATGGTCGCAGCGCTCACGCTCGCGGGCGAGAGCGTGCGCGCCGCCGGCGCCACCAAGAATGTTCTCGCCGCCGTCATGAACGCCTCCGCGGTCGGGATCTTTCTCTTCTCGCCCGCGCTGCACTGGCCGCAGGCGCTCGCCACGACGGTCGGCGCGACGATCGGCGGGCTCTTCGGCGCGCGCCTCCTTAACATCCTCGACGAGAAGCTCCTGCGCGTCTTCGTCGCCTTGATCGGCGCGGCGCTGACGATCGGCCTCTTCTGGAAGCCCGCGTAATGGCCAAGGCGCGCTCGGTCTTCGTGTGCCAGAACTGTGGTCAGACGGGCAACCGCTGGCAAGGACGCTGCGACGGCTGTGGCGAGTGGAACACGATCGTCGAGGAGACGCAGGGGCCGCCGACCGCGTCCCGCGCCGGGCGCGGACGGGCGTTTGAGCTCGAGGGTCTTGCGGGCGGCGCCGAGGCCGCGCCGCGCATTTCAACCGGCATCGACGAATTCGACCGCGTGCTCGGCGGCGGCTTCGTGCAGGGCTCGGCGACCCTGCTCGGCGGCGAGCCCGGCATCGGCAAGTCGACGCTGCTCATCCAGGCCTGCGCGGCGCTGGCGCAACGCGGCGCGCGCGTCATCTACATCTCCGGCGAGGAGGCGATGGCGCAGGTGCGGCTGCGCGCGGCCCGGCTCGCCCTGGCCGCGGCCCCCGTGGAGCTCGCGAGCGCGACGCAGGTCGAGGACATCATCGCGACTTGCTCCGCCGGAAAGCGCCCGGCGCTGATCGTCGTCGACTCGATCCAGACCATGCACAGCGAGACCGCCGACTCCGCGCCCGGCACGGTGACGCAGGTGCGCGCCAGCGCGCAGGCGCTGCTGCGCCTCGCCAAGACGAGCGGCTCGGCGGTCATTCTCGTCGGCCATGTCACCAAGGACGGGCTCGTCGCCGGGCCGCGCGTCGTCGAACACATGGTCGACGCCGTGCTGTCCTTCGAGGGCGACGGCGCGCATCATTTTCGCATGCTGCGCGCCTCGAAGAACCGCTTCGGCGCGACGGGCGAGATCGGCGTCTTCGAGATGACGGGACAAGGCCTCGCGGAGGTGCCAAACCCGTCGGCGCTGTTCCTTGCGGGGCGCGACGCGGCGGCGCCCGGCGCGGCCGTGCTCGCCGGCATGGAAGGGCAGCGCCCAATGCTGCTCGAGATTCAGGCGCTTGTCGCGCCCTCCGCGCTCGGCACGCCGCGCCGCGCCGTCGTCGGCTTCGATCCGGCGCGCCTGTCGATGATCCTCGCCGTCCTCGAGGCGCATGGCGGGCTGAAGCTCGGAACGCACGACGTCTATCTCAACGTGGCTGGCGGCCTGCGCGCCGACGAACCGGCGGCGGATCTCGCGGCGGCCGCAGCGCTCGTCTCCTCGCTGACTGGCGCGCCGCTGCCGCCGACTCAGGTCTATTTCGGCGAGATCGGGCTCTCCGGCGCGGTGCGTCCGGTCATCCACTGCGGCCCGCGCCTCAAGGAAGCCGGCAAGCTCGGCTTCCGCCATGCCGTGCTCTCGGCCCTTCAGCAGATCAACGAGGACGACCGGAACGCCGGCGTCGCGGCGCGGCCTTTCGCCGACGTTGGCGCGCTCGTCGCCGAGATTGCGCGCGCCGCGGCGCGCCGGCGGGGGCGCAATGATTAACAGAATATTGACAGACGTTTTGCGCAGCAAGATTAAGTTTACGATTAATACTCTGTTAGCAATAAAAATTTGTGTTTAGGCTTAACAAAAGCGTCAAACTCGTGTATAAGCCGATACGTAAATCGCGTTTGGTCCATGAAGCGTCACGCGGGGCGGATGATGCGGACAAGTATCTTCGGACTGGCAGGCCGGGAAATCGCACGGTGGAGCGAACCGCTCGTCGCAGACCTGGTCTATGACTCCTATCGCCGGTGCAAGCAGGCGTCCCTGGAGGCGCAGCTTGGCCTCGCACGACTGCACTGCCGGTTCTGGCGAAAGCTCCTTGAAGGCGACACGCCCACGGCGCGGCAATTGCGCAGCGAGCTGGCCGCAGCCGTCACGGCTCAAGAGCTCGGGGACGACTCGATCGACGCCATCGACACAGAGGTCCTGGAAGAGCTGCTCAGCGTCGTCATGCGCTGCAACCAGCATTCGCGCGCCACAGCCGAGGACGACGGCATGACGCTGGTGCGCGCCGCCTCGAAGCTCGGAGAGATGCGAAAGGCCGCCTGAGCGGCGGCCATCAGTGGGCGCTGCCCGCCTTCACGCGGTAGGCTCCGTCCTCGGCGCGCACGAAAGTCTCGTCGACCTGAGGGTGGCGCACGGGATCGCCCGAGGTGTCGACGACGAGATTCTGCTCGGAAACATATGCTATATATTCGGTTTCGGCGTTTTCGGCATAGAGGTGATAGAAAGGCTGGTTCTTGTGCGGCCGCACGTCTTCGGGGATCGCCAGCCACCACTCTTCCGTGTTCGCAAATTCCGGATCGACGTCATAGATGACGCCGCGGAACGGATAGCGACGATGTCTGACGACCTGACCGATCCCAAATTTGGCGGTGGTTTGTCTTGGCATCTCTCGCCGTCCCGTTCGCGATAGCCCCCTTATTGGAATTGGTAGCGCGGCGCGCCGCGGCCGTCAACGGCGGGGTCAGGGCTTAGGAGGATGGCGGTAAAACGCGCGTCGCGCCCGGTTTCCAAAGCATGTCGCCGCGCTCGCGATTGACGTAGCGCGAGGCGACGAACAGAAGATCCGAAAGTCGATTGACGTAACGGAGCGCCGGCGCGGCGACGGCCTCGCCCGGAGCGCGCGCGAGCGTCACCATCACGCGTTCCGCCCGGCGACAGATCGTGCGCGCGAGATGCAGATGCGCGGCCGCGGGCGCGCCGCCAGGAAGCACGAAAGTCTTCAGCGGCGGCACGGCGGCGTTGAGCTGGTCGATGTCACGCTCCAGGCGCTCCACCTGGGCGTCGATCACGCAGAGGCGCTGATCGGGCTCGACGGGCTTCTTCCGGCTCTCGGGCGTCGCGAGCTCGGCGCCGAGATCGAACAAGTCTTGCTGGATCGCCTCGAGCATCGGCTCGAGCAGCCGGTCATGCGCCTCGAGCGCGACGCGGGCGACGCCGATCGCGGCGTTGGTCTCGTCTATGCAACCATAGGCCTCGACGCGCAAATCGTCCTTGCGTCGCCGCATTCCATCGGCAAGCGACGTCTCGCCCGCGTCCCCGCCGCGCGTGTAAATTCGGTCCAACCGCACCATGGCGTCGCTCCGCAAGTTCAAGCGTCAACGACGCGACAGCAGCATCGCGACGATGATGACGAGCGCCAGGGCCTGAAGGCCGACACGCCAACGCATGAGGCGCTGCGAGCGCGCGGGGTCCCCGCCGCGCAGCATGTTGACGACCCCCAGAACCAGAGCGACCGCGACGGCGATGACGACGCCGACCAGCAGAACATTCGCAAACAGCGCCATAACCCCTCGGCATTCCGGCCCGGC
>DATHCI010000162.1:0-19537 GCA_035319645.1 Methylocystis sp.
TCGCCTTCAAACCTTTGGCCGTCCGTCCCGGTGCAGCGATAATAGCGCAAGACGTCCGCCTCGTGGTGGTCGCGCCTGCGCGGAGCGGTCTTTCCGTAACAGGCGTGACCGCAGCGTCGACAGACCGTCAGACCCTGTAACAGCCAGACATGGCCGCTTTCGCGATCCCGCTTACGCTTCTTGTTTTCAACCAGCTGGGCGCGAGCCGCCTCGTCGATGATCGGCATGACAGGGATATCGATCCCGTCGCCGCAAGGCGCGTAAGCGCGTGAGTTGGGCGGGGGCTTTGCGCGCCCCCACAAGGGCCGCAGCTTCGGCCGCGGCGGCAAATAGCGGAAGCGTCCGAACGCCGCGCGCCCGACATAGGCCGGATTCTCCAACATGCCGTGAATCGTCGAGGCGTTCCAATGAAGAAAACCCCGCCGGGTGCGGCAGCCCATTTGGCGCAAGCGTCGACACGCCTCGCGCAGGCTCAGGCGATCGAAGCCGAGCCAGGCGAAAATGAGCCAGACGATGCGCGCTTCTTCCTCCACAACCTCAAAGCGCGCAATCCCACCGCCTTCGTTGCGGGTGACATAGCGATATCCGAACGGCGCCCTGGCGAGCGCGCTGACCTTCAGCCGGCAGCAGGCGCCGAGCTTCCTGCCGAACCCGGTCTACATCCCGGTCGCCGGGCCCTATCGCGGCGCGATCGCCGATCTCACCGGCGACGGCACGCCGGCGAAGACGCTCGGGCTGATAAAGGTGCGCTTCCCGGGCTTCGCCCATGACAGCGCCGCGGATGTTTCGGCGGACGGCAGCATCGGCTACGCCTATGGCGGCTCCAATGGCCAGGCGATCTGGACGCGCGGCGTCGGCGGCCTGGACCTCTATTCAGCGCTCGACGACGGCTTCTATCTCGACGGCATGCGCCTGCCGGGACCGCTGGCCTCAAGCAATGTCGGGCGAATTCTCTCTCCCAGCGACATCGACGGCACGGGCGGCGCAGCCTTCGCGGTCGCGTCCACCAATGGCGCGATCTCTATCGTCAAATGGTACGGGCCGGGCGCCAACAACCAGCAAGTCGTCGACACCCTCAACCTGCCGAACGGGCTTGCGCCGGACAGCGTGACTCTCGCGCCGCTCGCCGCCTGGGCCCCAACGAACGAAGGAGCCCAATCACGCGGCGATTCGTAACTTTGCGCCACAACCTTCCATCTCAAGACGAGTCCGCGTGATTGATCCTGCCGAGCCTGCTTCTAGCTCTCCGTACGCGGCGACCAATCAAGCTCAGCTCAGTCCATGGCCGTCGTCTCCCTCAAGGAAGGAACAGCAGCATGTCTCTCGTCCTCAAGCGGAAAGCCGCGCTGGGGCTCGGCGGCGCGGTCGCTCTCGCGACTCTGGGAGTTGCGATCCCTGGCTACGCCACCGCTGCCGGCGGGCCGTTCGCCGGCCTCTCGGGCTCGTGGTCTGGCGGCGGCGTGATATCCATGGCGGACGGATCGCAGGAACGCATCCACTGTCGCGCGCATTATTCGGCCGGCGCCGGCGGGCGCAGCCTCAGCCAAAACATGCACTGCGCCAGCGCCAGCTCGAGCCTGCAGATTTCCGCTTTTGTCGTCGATCAGGACGGCGTCTTGTCCGGCACCTGGAGCGAGGCGTCGCACGGCGTTTCAGGGTCGATCTCCGGCCGCGTCTCCGGCTCGACGATCCGGGCCTATGTTTCGGGCGGCAGCTTCAACGCCGGCGTCGGCATCGACCTGCGCGGCGACAGCCACTCGGTGACGATTACGCCGAGCTCCAACGTCGACATCAGATCGGTGTCGGTCTCGATGCGCCGCGGCTGAAGCGCCGCGCGATGCGGCGCAGCAGCATTGCGATCGGCCGCAGAATGAACAAATCCGCGGCCAGCGCCGCGATCATGGCGAAAGCGCTGAGCCAGCCGAAGAGCTTTAGTGACGGCAGATCGGAAAGCACCGTCACGGCGAGTCCACAGGCCAGCACGATCGACGTGAGGATCAGGGCCGGGCCAACGAGCACCGTCGCGCGCTCGATCGCCAGATCCGGTTCAGCCGCGGGGTCGTCCTCGAGACGCTGGCGATTGAGAAAGTGGATCGTGGCGCTGAGCCCGAGGCCGAACGACACCGTAAGCGCAACGATGCTTGCGAACTGGAGCCCCTGTCCCAGGAGAGAGAGCAAGGCGCCGGAGGCGACGATCGGGAAAATCCCCGGCAGAATGGCCGAGAGCATCACGACGACGGAGCGGAAGGCCAAGCCGATGAAGAAGGCGACGCCCAAAAACTCGATGGTCAGTCCGCGATTGAGCTTGCCGATCATGCTTGCGCTGTTGCGCGCCGCGATCGCCGAAAGGCCCGTGACCGAAATCCGATAGCCGGGACGCTCGGCGCGCGTCGGCCGCAGCGCCTGGTCAAGTCCGTTCACGACCGGCAGCAGCCGGCTCGCGTCGACGTCAGCGACGCGGCCCGTGACGACGACGGCGTCCTGCCCCGCGTCGATGAAGCGGCGCGTGAGATGCTCTGGGAGAATGTCGACATAATGCTTGAGCGTTGCGACGTCGCGCTTATGCGCCTTCTCGACGAGCCAGCGCCGCAAGGTCTCGAGCGACCAGACATTGCCGATCTGCGGCTGCGCCTCCATGGTCGAATGCACGGCGCCGATGACGGCGAGCGTTTCGGGAGCGTAAAGAGAAGCGCCTTTTGGAAACTCGATCAGCACGTCGATGGGGTTCGCGCCCGCGAGCTCGGCGTCGAGACGGCGGCTCGCCGCGACGGCCTGCTCCTTGTTCGGCGCCTGGTCGGCTAGTCGGTATCTGGGCTCCAGCCTTGCGTAATTGAAGCTCAGGCCCGCGACGACCAGCAGCGCCAAAAAGCTGAAGAGCCCGGGACGGCTCACCATGTGGCGGGCGACGAAGGCGCAGAAGCGCCGTAGCGCCGCGACGCCGAAATCACTTTGTCTCACGCGCGTGACAAACGAAGCCTCATCGCCAAGCACTAGCACGCCGATCGCAGGAGCAAGCAGCAGGATCGCCGCGAGAGCGATGAGCGTCGCGACGACTCCCGCCTGGCCGAAGACGCGGATCAGATCGGAATTGGAAAACTGCAGCGCGACGAAGGACAGCGCCGCCGTCGCGTGAGTCAGCACGCAAGCTGGCCCGACGACGAGCAGCGAATTGCGGAGCGCCTGAAACTTGCTTTGGCCCGCGAGCAGCCGGTCGCGCGTCGCGAAAGTGAGCTGCATGCTGTCGGAAAAGCTGATGACCATGATGAGCGGCGTCATCACGTTGAGAAACATGTTCAGCCGGAAGTCGAGCCAGCCGAGCGCGCCGAGCGCCAGCAGGATCGCGGTCAGTGGCGGCGCCGCAGCCATGATCATGAAAGAGGGGCGCCGAAAGAAGAGTATCGCGATGACGCAGCCGGCGCCGAAGCCTATGCCGTTGTAAAGCAGCCGATCGCGCTCGACCGCGTTGCGGATCTCCAGTTGCATGACCGGGACGCCGGAGAGTTCGACGCGAAGATCGGAGTCGGCAAGGTCGGCCTTGGCGGCGCTGCGGATTTCGTCGACGACGCCTTTCATATCCCCGCCTTGCGCGACCGCCGGGTCGATGGCGAGCACGATCAGGGTGAGCCTGCCGTCTTCTGTGAGCAGCTTGCCGCGGATGATCTCGTTGCTCCTCACGCGATCGATGAGCTTGCGATAGGCTTCCCCTTCGGGCAGGGGATCGGGAAACAGCGCCGCGGGCAAGTGCTCGCCCAAGGGCGGCTGGCGCGCCGAGAAGATCGAAATGACGCCGCGCGCGCCCTCGACGAGCTGCAAATCCGTCACGAGATCCCTCAGTTTTTCGAGATTTTGGCGCGCGAGCAGGTCGTCGCTCTCGACCACGACGAGCGCGTCGAACTCACTCGAAGGAAAACGCCGCGTCACCTCCTCGAATTGCCGGAATTCGGGCGTGTCCGAGCGAAACAATTGGCTGAGCGAATCGTCGACCTTGAGCCGCAGCACGCCAAAAGCCGCGGCGATCATGAGCAGGATGGCGAGCCCGCCGGCGAGCCAAGGATGCGCCAGGGCGACGAGGCCCGCGCGTTCTACTCCGAGCGCAAGCGGAAAGTCGGCCCCGGGACCTTCGGGATGGTCCCTCGCGCGGGGAGACAACGTGGGTTGCGACGAACTGGACGAATTGAGAGCGGACATCCGCGACCTCCCGCTCTGCGGCGCGCATTGGCTCACCTAACGGGCGGGCGGCTCCCCGCCAGAGGCGAGCCCGACCGCCCCCAAACGAGCAGCCTCAATTTTGAGCGTATCTGCCAAGGATTTGACAAGAAGAACCGTGATACTTAGCTTCAAGCGAGATGGCTTGAGCGCAACGGCGCCAGCTGATCTTGAGCGCGGGCTGAATTCGCCCCCGCCAAAATCCTGAAACTCCATGTTGAAAGCTAAGGTGGCGTAATGAAAAGATCTGTGCTTACGCTTGCGGCTGCGCTCGTGACTTCGACGGCCGGCGCCGAGACCATCACGATCGGCTGCCCCGTTGTCCACAGGTACAGCGAAGCGGAGGTCAACGTGCTCCTGTCGCAGGCGCGATCGGTGCTCAACGATCAGGAGATCGGCCATATTTATGGCCGCTATGTCGCGCTCAAGACCGCGTGCCAGACCAACGCCAACGCTTCGCGCACCGTCACCATATCTGGCGGACTGCGCAGCTGGCTCGCGCAGCGGGGCATCGACGTCACGAGGCTCGCCAAGCTCTGAGCGAAGCTGGCGTAACCAGCCGCCGCAACTAAAGCCCGAGCGATCTTCCTCTCAGCCGCGCAAGGCTGAATTGAGCAGGGCGGACGAGCCTTCCTTTGGCTCGTCCCGCCGCGGCGTCTGGCGAGGCAAGCCCAGCTCTTCGAGGCTCGACGCCAGCGAAGCCGCCTGTTCGGCTTCGTGAAGCGACTGCGCGTCGACGACGGCGCAGCCCAAGGCGTCTTCGAAACTCTGACGATTCGCGCGCTCCAGCTTGTGCATCTCCCTGGACTCGGCGAGGTTCGAACGAAAGATGCCCCCCGCGCTGACCGGCAGGAAGTCTTCATAGACAATGGGCTCAATCGAGAGACAGCCCTCCCTCAGCAGGCTCTCGATCGAAACCGGCCTCCGCAGCCGGCCGCTTCGGCGCCTGCCCTCGGCGGCGGACCGATACCGAAAGAGAGCGAGCCCCTTGGTCCAGAGTTCTGCGGCGTCATCTGGGAAGAGCTTGAATTGCCGCTCCAGCTCCAGTCCGAAGCCTGCCGCATGCGACGGCGCCGAAATGTCGCCCGCATTCGCGAGGGCCGCGGAGAGAAGGCGGTCGTAGAGAACCCGCCCTTCCACCGTGAGCGCCGCGCCGCGCTCCTCGACCTCGCCGAAGCGCGCGGCGTGCATCGCGCCGCCGCTCTTCGGCGCGTCGAAAAGGATAGGTTCCGCCAAAGCCTTGAAGCTCGTCTGGCGCAAGAGAATCGGACAGCGTCGCCGCGGCGGACCTTCGATGATTTGCTTGGGCTCGAAGCCACCTACCGTCAGCGCTCGCTGAACGGCGTCTATGTCGAGCGTCGGCGCGGCGAGATGGTTGAGGTGCGGCCCTCTGAAGCAGGCGATGTCGGCGACGAGCGGATGCGCCGCGAGCAGCCTGCGATAGAGGTCGCATGATACGGTCGCCGCGGGTCGCCAGCGGAAAGTTTCAATCGCCTCTGCGACAAGCTCGCGCGCTTCCGCCTCATCGAAGCCGCCTGCGGCGTCGAAGCGGTCGAGAAGCGCCAGGCAGCGGGGCGCCAAGATGCTTCGCCGAGCGAGAATCGCCGCGACCTCGTCGCGCAGTTCGAGATCGCCGAGCAGTTCGAGACGCAATAGCGAAACAAAAATGCGAAAGGGGCAACGGCGCAGCCCCTCTGCGCCGACCGGACGAAACGCGGTAGAATGAACAGGAAGGCCAGCGACCGAAAGGTCATAATAGCCGACGGGCGCCATGCCCATGACGGCAAAGAGCCGCCTTAGCGCCGCGAGCTCGGCGGCTGCGCCGACGCGAACGGCGCCGTGACGCTCGATGTCAAGGTCCGCGCCCTCGTTTAGACCGTCCTCGCTCTCCTCCCGCGCGGCCAGGACGTCCCGGTTCACGCGGGCGACGAGCTCGAGCATCGCGCGGTAGCGGGGCATTTCGGATCGGTACATCTCCGAAAGCCGCACCGAAAACATCGTCCGGATCGCATCAGCTGAAATCGGCGCGCTCATATGCCGTAAACTGCTCCTTGTTGGGCCGGATCCTCCTCCCGGCGCCTGGCGGGTTCCCGCCAAATCATGTAGCGCGGCGTTTCCCTTTGTTCAGGCCGCAGTTGCAGTTCAAGAGCCGCTAACGGCGCGCCGCCTCAAAAGTCGAACTTGACCCCTTGGGCCAGCGGCAGATCCGTAGAATAGTTGATCGTGCTGGTGGCGCGCCGCATGTAGGCCTTCCAGGCGTCCGAGCCGGCCTCGCGCCCGCCGCCGCTGTCTTTCTCGCCGCCGAAGGCGCCGCCGATCTCCGCGCCGGAAGGTCCGATGTTGACATTGGCGATGCCGCAGTCCGATCCCTCCGCGGAGAGGAACCGCTCCGCTTCGGTTAAGTCGTTCGTGAAGATCGACGAGGCGAGCCCGTGCGCCACCCCGTTGTGCGTCTGCAGCGCCTCGTCGAAATCCCGGTATTTCATGACGAAGAGGATGGGCGCGAAGGTTTCTCGGCGCGCCACAGGCTCCTGTCTGGCGAGCTCCACGAGCGCCGGCTTCACATAGTAGGCTTCAGGAAACCTGTCCGCCAAGACGCGCTCGCCGCCGGCGATAGCGGCTCCGGTGGCCCGGGCCTCGATGATCGCCGCCTGCATCTCCTCGTAGGCCGCCCGATCGATCAACGGCCCCACGAGCGTTTGGCTGTCGCGCGGATCGCCGACCCGCACGGAGGCGTAAACGGAACGCAGGCGGTCGAGTAGCGGCGCATAGACGTCTTCGTGGACGATCAGGCGTCTCAGCGTCGTGCACCGTTGACCGGCGGTCCCCATGGCTGCGAAAGCGATGGCGCGAGTCGCAAGGTCCAGTCGAGCGGACGGACAGACGATCGCGGCGTTGTTGCCGCCGAGCTCGAGAATGGCCCGCGCCAGCCGGAGAGCGAGACGCGGCGCGACGGCGCGCCCCATGGCGGTGGAGCCGGTCGCCGACACGAGCCTGACCCGATGGTCCTCGACCAAGAGCGCGCCGACGTCGCTTCGGCCGAGGAGCGCACTCGAAAGTCCTTTGGGCGCCGCTCCGAATCGCGCCGCGGCGCGCGCCAGCAGCGCCTGCGTCGCGAGCGCCGTGAGCGGCGTCTTTTCCGAGGGCTTCCAGACGAGCGTGTCGCCGCAGACGAGCGCGATCGCGGCGTTCCAGGCCCAGACTGCGACGGGAAAGTTGAAGCTGGTGATGACGCCGACGACGCCGAGCGGGCGCCATGTCTCCGTCATGCGATGACCCGGCCGCTCCGAGGCGATCGTCAGGCCGTACAGCTGGCGTGAGAGGCCAACGGCGAAGTCGCAGATGTCGATCATTTCCTGAACTTCGCCGAGACCTTCGGAGACGATTTTCCCGGTCTCGAGCGTCACGAGCCAAGCGAGCTGCGATTTCGCGGCGCGCAACTCCTCGCCGAGCAGTCGAACGAGCTCGCCGCGTAGCGGGGCCGGGACCATGCGCCAGGAGCGAAACGCCTCGTCCGCCGCGTCGATCGCGCCCTCTGCGCAGGCGGCGTCGCTCGTCCTCACGGCGCCGATGGCTTCGCCGGTGATCGGGGAATGCGTCTGCAAGTCCCCGCCAAAAGCATCCGACGGCTCGACGCCGAGCGCCCGCAGCGTCTCCAATGCTTCGCGCGCGACGGCGCTGATTGCTGAGGCCCCCATCCCTTCCCCTTAACCTTGAGCCGACGCCGTTTCACGCCGACGCTAGCTTGACGGGCGTCGAAGCAGCCAATTCGGGAATGCTTCAGCTCGGCCCGCCCTATTTCCAAGCGGCTTTCCTCGCCTATTTTCATACATGTGTTCGCCATCAACGTGTGAGCAAGGAACATGGGGATGAAGATTGTCACCGAACGTCGCGGCGGCAAGACGGTTCTGAGCCTGAAAGAAGAGCGGCTCGACGCGCACAACTCGGGCGAGCTCAAGGAGCGCATCTCGAAACTCTTCGAGGAAGGCGGCCGCGACATCATCGTCGACCTCCATGAAGTGGAATTCATCGACAGTTCTGGCCTGGGCGCCTTGCTTTCGGGTCACAAGAACGCCGCCCAGCGTTCGGCCGGCTTCGCTCTGGCGGGTTTGCAGCCGCGGGTGAAATCAATGTTCGAATTGACCAGGCTGCAGCGCGTTTTCGAAATCTACCCCGACCTTTGCGAGGCGCTGACCGGATAGCGAGAGCTTGGGATGGCGCCGTCGCCCGAAAACATACTGAACCTGGACATCCAAGTGCCGAACCAAACCCGGTATTTGCGTCTGGTCGGCAATATCGCGCAGCTCGTCGCGAAAGAAATCGAGGCAGTCGCCGGCGACCGCGACGCGCTGGCCTACCACCTCAATCTGGTCCTCACGGAAGCCGTGACGAACGCCATTCAATACGGCTCGGGGAGCCACGCCGAAGGAAAGATCAGGATATTTCTTTCATACGAGAACAGCGACCTTTGCGTTCGCGTCTATGACCATGGCGCCGGATTCGACCTCGAGTCCGTATCGGCGCCCGACGATGCGGCGCTGAGCGAACGCGGACGAGGGCTTTTCTTCATTCGCTCGCTCATGGACACCGTGGAATACCGCAAAACAGAATGCGGCAACGTCCTCGAGATGAAGAAGAGGGTGGCGTAATCATTGGCGCGCGGCGGACCAAAGAGTCGCTCTTTCTGCAAGGAGACGCCTGTTCGTGCGCCGGACTCCAGATCCGGCGTCACGAGCTGGGAGCTCGATCTTCGCAATCTCGTTGACCGCGCAACGCGGCGCCTGGGCCTGCCGCGGCCTGCCTTCCGATACGAGAGCGGCTTTCCGCAAGAATACGAGCTTCTCGTCTCTCCGCGCAAAGCGGTCAGAGACGTTCTGCATCTGGATTCGATCACGCGAAGCGGGCGCGTCGCTTTCGATTTGCGGCCTCCCGCGGCCGGCGCGCCCCATCCTTGTCATCGTATCGTCCTCTACAGTCTCGAGCATTACGACCTCGACGCCATACTGCCTGTGTTGCGCAATCTTGGATTACGGGTCGTCGATCAGACCCAAATCGAGATCGCCGTCGAGGCGCGGCGGTTGTTCATGCGCAAGTTTTACGTAACGTCGAACTTCACGGGCGGAAAGCGCCTGTGGGCGTTCAAAGCGGCTCTGGGCCAGGCGCTCGACGCCCTGGTTTCCGGGCAAACGGACGACGACGCCTTAAACGGCTTGATCCTGCGAGCTGGTCTCGACTGGAGGCAGGTCGATCTGCTCCGCGCCTACTGCAATTATTACCTGCAAACCTGCAGCCGCTTCGAGTCGAGCCGCGTTCACGGCGCGCTGCTCGCAAATTACGGAACGGCCTCTTTGCTTTACAATTATTTCGAGGCTCGTTTTAGCCCGGGTGCGTCATTAGGCGACGCCGAGCAGCGCGAGTCCGGAGTGCTGTCGCAGCTTCGAACCGATCTCATCGACTCGCTCGAAAAGGTTGCGGACGTGAGCGAGGACCGGATATTGCGAGATTTATTCAACATCATCGACGCAACTTGGCGCACCAATTTTTATCTGCCGACAAGGCGCGCCGATCGATGCGTCTCGCTGAAAATCGGCAGCCTCGGCGTGATCAACCTGCCGGCGCCGAAACCGTGGGTCGAAATATACGTTCATGCGCCGTCGATGGAGGGCGTCCACTTGCGCGGCGCAAAAGTCGCGCGAGGCGGCGTTCGCTGGTCGGAGCGCGTTGACGATTTCCGGAGCGAAATACTGGATCTCATGCGAACGCAGATGGTCAAGAACGCCTTGATCGTCCCCCAGGGCGCGAAAGGAGGCTTCATCCTCAAGACTCATGGCCTCGACGCGATAAATAGGGCGAAGGCGATGCGAGACGCCTATAGCGTCTTCATTCATGGCTTGCTCGACGTGACGGACAACGTGCGCGGTTCCGGCGCGACGCGTCCGGAGCAGCTCATCTGTTACGACGATCCCGATCCTTACCTCGTCGTCGCCGCCGACAAGGGCACCGCAAACCTGTCAGACCGCGCGAACGAGATTGCGGCCGAATACAGCTTCTGGCTCGACGACGCTTTTGCGACTGGCGGCTCACGCGGATTCCACCACAAGAGTCTCGGCATCACCGCGCGCGGCGCCTGGATGTGCGTAAAGCGACATTTCTACGAATTGGACCGCGACATCGATCAGCAGATGTTCACTGTCGTTGGCGTCGGGGGAATGGAGGGCGACGTCTTCGGCAACGGCATGTTGCTGTCCAGCAATATTCACCTGATCGCGGCCTTTGACGCCAACCATATCTTCATCGATCCCTGTCCCGATCGCCTCGTCTCGTTTGCAGAGCGCAAGCGCCTGTTCGAGACGCCGGGTTCGACATGGAAAGACTACAATCCCGCTCTCATTTCCGCGGGCGGCGGCGTGTTTTCTCGCGGCTCCAAGGACATCCGGCTCAGCTCGGAGGCCCGCGATCTGCTCGGGGCGCGCAACGCCGCCGCCTTGGATGGCGACGAGCTGATCCGTCTGTTGCTGACGGCGCCTGCGGACCTGTTATGGATGGGCGGCGTCGGCACTTATGTCAAGGCGAGCTTCGAGGCGAACGACACGGTCGCCGATCGCGCCAATGACGGCGCCCGCGTCAACGCCTCGGAGATCAGAGCCAAGGTCGTCGCGGAAGGCGCGAACCTCGGCTTCACTCAGCGCGCGCGAGTGGAATATGCGCTGAAGGGCGGACGCATCAACACCGACGCAATCGACAATTCTGCTGGCGTCGACCTCTCGGACCATGAGGTCAACATCAAAATTCTCCTGTCGCTGAAGGCGGACGGCGACGCGACCGAAGCTGGTCGGGACGAGCGCGATCGGCTTTTGCGCGAGGTCGTGGATGAAGTGCGCCAATCTGTCGTGGAGAACAACTATCGTCAGAGTCTGTGCCTGTCTCTGGAGCGAGTCCGCTGTCTCAACGATATGACTCCCTTTTTGGATCTGGCTGACCTGCTGGAAAACGCCGGCTATCTCGATCGCTCGGTCGAGTTTTTCCCCCTGCGAAAGGAGGCGGCCGGGCGCGACCGTGGTCTGACGCGGCCGGAACTCGCGACTCTGACGGCTCACGCGAAGCTCGCTCTGAAACGGGCCTTGCTCGAGTCGTCGAACCTGCTCGACGAGGAATGGGCTCGCGCGTTCCTCGCGGATTACTTCCCCGCCCGACTTCGCCTGCGCTATGCCGATCGCTTGAGGGATCATCTGCTTGCGCGCGAGATTGCGGCCACCGTCATGTGCAACAGGATAATCGACCAGGCGGGCGCAACCTTCCTCGTTGGATTCAACGAATTGGAGGCGAAGCGCGCGAGCGAGGCGGTTGGACTCTACCTGGCCTTCGATAAAATTCTGCAGGGAGACCGATGGCGCGACGCGTTGCGCGCGATGGACGGCGACATGACGACCGAGCGGCAATATGAGCGGCTATTGCAGCTCGAAGACGCCCTGGCGTTCCTTTGCCGGTGGGCGTGGGAGCATGGACGACGCGTGACGCCGAGCCATGGCGTCGTGGGAAATTGGCGCGCCGACCTGAAGCGATATCTGAATTACCTCGGCCAGAGCTCCGATTTCAGCCTTCTCGCGTCCTCTGCTCCAGACGCCTCCCGGTCGCTGTTCCTCGGTCGCCTGCGCGATTTTCCCGCCCTGGTCGATCTGGCGCAAGGCTCGCGCAAGAACTTCGAGGAGGTCGCGAAGGTTTTCGACGACTTCATCGGGCTTTTGGGATTGCGGCAGATTGCGACGCTCGCCGCGGAGGTGAAACCCCGGGACATATGGGAGCGGCGCTTGCAGATCGGTCTCGATGACCAGCTCCGCTCCGCCGCGGCGCGGTACGTCCGGACGCGACTGCAAACCCGAGCTTGCGACGCTGTGGCCTTCTTCGACGAATTCGACCTCGGCACGCGTTTGGCGAGATTTCATAGTCTCAGACAGGAACTCTCAGAGTCGTCACAGGCCACGCTTACGCCGTTCGCCGCGCTTGCGAGCGAGTTGGACACTCTCGTGGACGCCTGCGCCGCCGCTGTCGCTCGGCGCCAGCACCGCGGTGCGCCTGGCCCGAAGCGCGACGCAGCTCGGGCACTGGCGAATGCGCCGGCCGGCTCTAATAGTAATCGAGAAGCCGAGCGTCGACGTCAGCCAGGTCCGACCAATGAATGACAGGGCTCTGAAAATCAACCAAGATGATCTTCTGAGATCTGCGCTTGATTGTTTCGAGGAGGGGATCTTCGTCTTGGACGAAACGGGCGCCGTGACTTGCGTGAACGAAGCGGCCGTGGAGCTGACCGGCTATGAGGCTTGCGAGCTGATGGGCCGTTCGTTCGCAGCGCGCCTGGGCTTGGACGAGCAGATCGGTCCCGGCGCCTTTGAAAGACGGAGGGTGTTCCTGCGTCGGCGCGATGGGCGCAAGGTCGAGTCGGTCATGGCGTCCTGTCCGCTCGGGCGGGCGGCCGCGAGCGCCCTGCTGAAAGTCCGAAAATCCGAAGGCGGGCGCCGCGACGGGCCGTCATTTGCCGAAATAGAACCAACGCTCCACGAAATTTTCGATACGATCCCCGACGGCGTCATTCTCATCGACGAAACGGGGACCATTCGATTCTTCAACGCGGGCGCCGAGCGGATGTTCGGATACCCGCGCGAGCAGATCATTGGCGAAAACGTCAGGCTTTTGATGCCCTCTCCACATCGGGAGGCGCACGATCGCTACCTCTCGAACTATTTTCGAACCCGGGTCAAGAAGATCATCGGCATTGGTCGCGAGGTCGAGGCCCTCCGCGAGGACGGGACTGTATTCCCGATCTATCTCTCCATCGGAGAGCTGCTTTTGGCAGGACGCCGCATGTTCGTGGGCGTCACGCACGACCTCACGGCGCTCAGGCGCGCGGAGCAAAAATTGTTGACGCTTTCGTCGGCCGTGGATCAAAGCCCGAATGCGGTGCTCATATCGAACAAGGAGGGTCTGATCGAGTATGTGAATGACGCTTTCGTGCGCTTGACCGGTTATGAGTCTAGCGAGCTCATCGGCGGAAATCCCAGATTGCTTCGCTCCGGTCATACCAGCCGCGACCAGTACCAAAGTCTGTGGCGCGCCATTCTGGCCGGGCTGGAATGGCGCGGCGAGATAGAGGACCGCAAGAAGGACGGAAGCCTTTATTGGGCCAAGCAGACGATAACGCCTTTGCGTAATGCTCGCGGCGAGATCACGCATTTTCTGGCGATCCAAGAAGATGTGACCGCTCTCAAGCGCGAACAGGAAGCGCTGGTGCGCAGCGAAGAGCGCTTTCGCGACGTCGCGGAAATGACGGGAGAGTGGCTTTGGGAGCAGGACCCGGAGGGGCGTTACACGTACAGCAGCGCAGCGGTCACCAAGATTCTCGGTTTTGCTCCCGAGGAGATCATCGGAAAGAACTATCTCGAATTGCAATGTGGGAGCGACGGGGACTCAAATCCGGGACCTTCGTCCGCCGCGTCCTCACAGCCATCTCGTCCCTTCTTTCGGCTCGTCAACACGTATCGCCACAAGAATGGAAACATCGTCTTCACGGAATCGAGCGGAGCGCCGATTTTCGACGCGCGCGGCGAAGTCCTGCGATGGCGCGGCGTCGATCACGACATCACCGAGAATAAGGCGTTCGAAGACGCGCTGCGCTTGCGCAATCGGGCAATGGAGTCGGTCCACGTCGGCGTGGCGATTTGCGACGCGCGCGCCCCCGGCGTTCCAAATATTTATGTCAACCCCGCGCTCTGCCGAATTACGGGCTATTCGCGGGACGAGCTGATCGGACGGAACACCCGCATCTTGCGAGGGCCTGACACGGACCCCGCAAAGCTGGAAAAAATCCGCCAGGCGCTGGAGCTCGGTCAAGACTATGAGACGACGCTGAGGAGCTATCGCAAGGGAGGCGCGCCGTTCTGGAACGAATTGTTCATTTCTCCCGTGGCGGACGAAAGCGGCGAAATCACGCATTACGTCGAGATTCACACCGACATCACGGAGCGGCGCAAGGCTGAAGAGAACCGACAGCAACTGGAGATCGCCAAGCACATCCAGCTCTCGCTTCTGCCCGACCACGCCTTGCGCAGCAGCGGCGTCGAAGTTGCGGGTCTCTGCGTTCCAGCGAGCCAGGTCGGCGGCGATTATTTTGACTTTTTCGAGAATTCGACCGCGATCGACGTGACCATCGCGGACGTTTCCGGACACAGCGTCGGCGCCGCGCTGCTCATGACGGAAGTGCGCAGCGCGCTTCGCCTCGAGGCGCGCCGGTCCGGGGCGGCCAAAGCCGCGCCGGGGAGGGTTTTGAGGGAGCTGAACGAGCTGCTTTATGACGACCTGACCAAGGCCGAGTCCTTCATCACGATGTTCTACGCGAAATACGAGCCCGAGACGCGCGTTTTGAAATATGCGAACGCCGGCCACAACCAGGCCCTTTTGATGCGAACGTCGAGCGATGAATGTCTGTCGCTCGATGCGGACGGCTTAATTCTGGGCGCGTTGCCCAACGTGGACTTTGAAGAAAAGAGCATCGGCCTTCTGCCCTGCGACGTCTTGCTGTTCTACACGGATGGGGTCATCGAGGCGAGAGACGCGCGCGGCGAATTCTTCGGGCTCCATCGATTGCGCAAAGCCTTCCATGCGCACCGCGCTCTGCCTCCCGAGGAGCTGACGACGCGCGTGCTTGCGGAGGTGCGCGCCTTCTGCGGTAATCAATCTTTGGACGACGATGTAGCGATCGTTGTCATGCAGGTGCGTTGACGCGCTTGTCTGTGTTCGTTCTCGTCAGCTTCCCGGCCTCTGCCTCCTTAACCGGGTCCCTCGCATTTCGAAATCGCCCAGCTTCGCGCAGCTCTTTGGGATAAAAAAGAACAACGCGCGCGCTCGCGCGCAAGCGCCGAGCTTGACCGCGCCTTTCCGCACCCTAGCTTTTCCGTGTTCTCTCGGGCCGGCTCGGAGCGACGTCGTGACCCTCTCCACCTCAAACGCTGCGCTCGACCAACGCTGCATCAATGCGTTTCGGTTTCTAGCCGTCGACATGGTCCAGAAGGCCGACAGCGGGCATCCCGGTCTGCCGCTCGGCGCGGCGCCGATGGTCCACGCGCTCTGGTCCCGCTACCTCACGCACAACCCAAGGAATCCGAAATGGGACGACCGCGAGCGCTTCGTGTTGTCCGCCGGTCACGGCTCCGCGCTGCTCTATGCCCTCTTGCATCTCTCCGGCTATGATCTGCCGCTCCGCGAAATAGAGCGCTTCCGGCAATGGGAGAGCAAGGCGCCAGGCCATCCCGAACGCGGGCTGACGCCTGGCGTCGAGATCACGACCGGTCCGCTCGGCCAAGGCTTCGCCAGTGCGGCTGGCTTCGCGAAGGCGATGCGCAAGTATTTCCTGAGGGCCGAGGCGGCCTAGCCTCTGGACAAAGGCCGCATCGCCGGCGCGCAGGACGGGAGGAGATCGTGAACGAAGTTGTGCGACAGGCGCCAGACGCAGCAGCCGCGACGAGCGTGCGGGTGAAGGAAATCCTGAGCTGGTACGGCGCCGACAACGCCGGCGTGCTGACCAATCTCTCCCGTCTTCTCAACCATGGACGTCTCTCCGGCACAGGACGGCTCGTTATACTTCCCGTGGATCAAGGCTTCGAGCATGGACCGGCGCGATCTTTCGCGGCGAATCCCCCAGCTTACGATCCGCGCTATCATTTCGAGCTCGCAATCGAAGCCGGCTGCAACGCCTACGCCGCGCCGCTCGGCTTCCTGGAAGCGGGCGCGCGCGATTATGCGGGCGAGATTCCGCTCATCCTCAAGGTCAACGACAATGACTCGCTGCGCGACGACCGCGATCCGAACCAGGCTTTGACCGCCTCTGTGGAGGACGCGCTGCGTCTCGGCTGCGTTGCGGTCGGATACACGATCTATCCCGGCTCATCGCATGAGCACGCAATGTACGAGCGTCTGCGCGCTTATGCCGAAGAAGCGAAAAGGCGCGGATTGGCGGTCGTCGTCTGGTCCTATCCACGAGGCTCATCGCTGGGCAAGAGCGGCGAAACGGCGATCGACGTCGTAGGCTATGCGGCGCAGATCGCGGCGCAGCTCGGCGCGCATGTCATCAAGGTCAAGCTGCCCACGGCTCACATCGAGCAGGACGCCGCCCGCAAGGTTTACGAGAAGGAGCGCATCCCGGTCGGAACGCTCGCCGAGCGCGTTCGCCACGTCGTCCAATGCGCCTTCGCAGGGCGGCGCATCGTGATCTTCTCCGGCGGCGCGGCGAACTTCGAGGACGAGAAGCTGCTCGACGAAATCCGCGCGATTAGGGAAGGCGGCGGCTTCGGCTCGATCATCGGCCGCAACTCGTTCCAGCGCCAAAGGGGCGACGCGCTGCGCATGCTGCGCGACGTGATGAACGTTTACGCCTCATAGGGACCTTCGAGGTGATGAAGCCGCGACTGGCGGACCTTGACATCCTGATCGACGCGGAGGCGTTCGCTCAGGCTGCGGCGCAGTGGCTTGTCGAGGACGCCAGATCGAAGGACGGACCGGTCGCCCTCGCGCTCGCCGGCGGCGGCGCTTGCGCTGCTCGTGCAGGGGGTCTTCGAATAGGCCGAGCGGCCCCTCGTTCCGCGCGGCCTGCGCCTCCCGGAGCGCTCCACGGCGGTGGTTTCGGCGGCTGCTGAGCCTAAATAGGAACATGCGCGGCGATGCGCGCGCTTATCAAACTAAGAGCCCGCCAAACGGCGAAAAGAGCGGGAGGGCCTCGGTGGCTAGCTCAGGCTTCGAAACCCCATTCTGCGCCAGAAACTACGACCCGCTGCCGGTGATGCTGGCGCGGGGCGAGGGCGTTTATCTTTGGGACGTGTCGGGACGGCGCTACATAGACATGATGAGCGCCTATTCGGCGGTGAGTCTCGGCCACGCCCATCCGCGCATTCTCGCCAGGCTGTCGGAGCAGGCGCGGCGCCTCGCCGTGCCGTCGCGCGCCTATCACAATGATCGGCTCGGCCCGTTTCTCGAGGCGCTGTGCAAGCTGACCGGTCTCGACGCCGCGCTGCCTATGAACAGCGGCGCCGAGGCGGTGGAGACGGCGATCAAGGCGGCGCGCCGCTGGGGCCATCGCGTCAAGGGCGTCGCTTCGCCCGAGATCATCGTCGCCGAAGGCAATTTCCACGGGCGCACAACCACGGTCATCAGCTTCTCCTCCGAACAGGAATATCGCGACGGCTTCGGGCCTTTCACCCCGGGGTTCCGAGCGGTCCCTTTCGGCAATCTCGCCGCAGCGCGGGCCGCCGTCGCCGATCGAACCGTGGCGATGCTGGTCGAGCCGATCCAGGGCGAGGCCGGCGTCATCGTCCCGCCGCGCGGTTGGCTCGCTGGCTTGCGCCGCCTTTGCGACGAGCGGCGTATCCTGCTGCTGCTCGACGAGATTCAGTCCGGCCTCGGCCGGACCGGCGCCTGGTTCGCCTATCAGCATGAAAACATCCTTCCGGACGGCGTGATGCTGGGCAAGGCGCTCGGCGGGGGCGTGCTGCCGGTCTCCGCTTTCGTGGCGCGCCGCGAGGTCATGGATGTCTTCACGCCCGGATCGCATGGCTCGACCTTTGGCGGCAACCCGCTGGCTGCCGCCGTCGGTCTCGAGGCGCTCAACGTCATCCGCGAGGAGGGGCTCGTCGAGCGCGCTCGAACGCTGGGCGCTCACATGCTGCGGCGCCTGCTCGCGATCCGCAGTCCCGCGCTGCTGGCGGTTCGCGGCCTCGGGCTGTGGGCCGGCGCGGAGATCGACCCGCGCTTCGCGAGCGCCCGCGCTTTTTGCGAGCGTCTGCTCGAAAAGGGCGTTCTCTCGAACGCAACGCATCACACCGTGGTCCGCCTGGCGCCGCCCCTCGTCATCTCGAAGGATGATCTGGACTTTGCGTTGGACCGCTTCGAGGAAGCGCTGGAGGAGGTCGAGCGCGCGCGACCTTCATCGACCGTCATTCCGAAGGAGACGCTGGTGGAGCACTGAGCGCCGCCGCTCGGCGAAGGGCGACGAAGATGATCCTCGAAGCGGGAACGCGCAGCGAAGGCCGCGATCGTTTCCCCGCCCGCTGAGCGCTATCCTCAACGACGCTCTGGCCGGCGCCGTCGTCGGGCTCGAGCGCGTGCCGGAGCCGTTCCGCGGCGGGTCTGAAAGTCGAGGCCCGCCCCTTCGGCGAAAGGCGGTGGGCGATGTCGCGAATGGTTGGGCCGGCAAACCGAACGCCTGCGGGCCGCATTCGCGGAATTCTTCTCGATCTGGATGGAGTGGTGCATGTCCGTGGCGCGATCGTGCCCGGTTCGCTGCAGGCCATTGCAAAGATTCGGAAGGCTGGGCTCCCGTTCAAATTCGTCACCAACACGACCAGGCGCCCGCTCAAACGCATCGTCGCGGATATCCTCGGATTGGGCGTCGACGCGTCGGCGAAGGATGTCTACACGCCCGCCGCGCTGGCGCGCGACTTTCTGCTTTGCCGCGGTCTCAGCCCTTTTCTGGTCGTCCACCCCGATTTGCGCGAAGACTTTCAAGGCTTGCCGACCGGAGGCGCAGAGGCCGTCGTCATCGGCGACGCCGGCGAGTTCTTCGCCTATGATCTCTTGAACGCGGCCTATCGGAAAATCCTTCGCGGCGCTCCCTTCCTCGCACTCGCGAAGAACCGCAATTTCCGCGATTGCGACGGCGAGCTGAGCCTCGACGTGGGCGCCTTCGTCGCGGGACTGGAATATGCGTCCGGCCGGGAGGCCGTGGTCCTCGGCAAGCCGGCCCCGATGTTCTTCTCGCTCGCCCTCGAAGGGCTGGGCTGCGCCGCCGAAGACGCCGCGATGATCGGCGACGACGCCGAGGCTGACGTCGCCGGCGCCATGGCTGCCGGTCTTCGCGGCGTGCTGGTCAGGACCGGCAAATATCGCGCAGGCGACGAGGCGAAGCTGGAGAGGCGGCCGTCGGCGATCGCCGACAATCTTAAAGGCGCCGTCGATCTGCTGTTGGATTGAGCGCGCGGGCCGATATCTCAGGGGTTGACGACGCCATTGCCGCGACGAGCCAGCGCAAGGTCCTTGGCGGCTGCGGAATAGCCTGGCGCTTCCTCTGCCATGACGGGTCCCCTGAAACTTGGCGAGCCTCAGTTCGAGCTTTGCCGATAAAGGGAGAAATCGCAGTCGAACAGCACGTCGCCGCCATCGAGCACATAGGCGCGGGTCTGAGGACGCAGCGCGGCGGAGAGCTTTTCGATCGGCGCGAGGTCAAGCGCCGCGCGCCCCGAGCCGATGATCATCGGCGCGACGAGCGCGTGCAGGCGGTCGAGGCGGCGCG
>DATHCI010000163.1:0-11238 GCA_035319645.1 Methylocystis sp.
GCACGCCACGCTTAAGCCAATTCGGCGGCGGGCGGAAGTCCGCGTCGAGCATGGCGATGAAGGGCGCCGTCGAGATGGTGAGGCCATAGGCGCAGGCGCCGGCCTTGAAGCCCACGCGCTCGGGCCGGCGCACATGGTCCACGTCGATCCCTTGCGTCCGCAGCTCGGCCGCGACCGCCGCCGCGCGCGCGGTGGTGTCGTCGGTCGAGTCGTCGAGCAGCTGGATGTGAAGCCTGTCCTTCGGCCAGTCGAGCTGGGCGGCGCAGCGCAGCGCCTGCTCGGTGACGAGCGGCTCGTTGAAGATCGGGATCTGCACCAGCACATGCGGCAGTTCGTCTTCTCGAAGAACGATTTCGGCGGGGTCGCGCGTGCGCAGGAGCTCGTCCCAGAAAAAACGCAGGATGACCAGGACGATGCCCAGTCCGATGACGATGAGGGTCGAGCCGCTCAGATAGGCGATCACATCGACGACGAAGCTCAGTAGATCGAAGACCAAGCCGCTACCCCTTATTTTGCGCTGATGCCCGTGCGCAGTCGGCGCGGGAGACCGCGCCGGCGCGGGCGTCGATCGGTTCGTCGGCCCAAATCACGCGGCTCGTCGTCCAGGCGCGCAGCCAGACCGCGATCATCATGCCCTCCCTCATGACCAGCACCGCAGGCGCGGCCCATGATAGGCGCCAACCTTTCAGAAAGGAAAGCAGGCTTTCAAGTCCCAGCCACAGCAAAAACGTCGCCGCAAGCGCTTCGATCCGCCCGAGGCCGAAGACCGGCGCAGCCGCCCATGCGGCGAAAAACCCCGGCGCCGCCTGACTTAGCGGCTCCAGCAGGAACGAGAACAGCACCTCGTCACGGCGAATCACGCTCCAGCGCAATTGCCGTTGAAACACCGCGCTCCAGCTGCGAAGACCGAGCTCCTGGCGCGCTGGGCAGTGGGAAAAGGCCGTCCGCAAGCCGATTCGCCGCATCGCCTTGGCAAGGGCGTTGTCCTCGCCGACAGTGTGGGCGATCGCCGCAAAGCCGCCTGCGCGCACGAGATCGCCGCGCCGAAACAGCATGATCTTGCCGACGCCGAAGCCCTGTCCGAGGCAGGAGGCTAAGTAGAGCATGCGGGCATGCGGCCCGTTGAGGATCGACGCCTCGATATGGGCAGGCAGGTTTTCCGGGTCGGCGGCGTAGGGAATGGCGCAAAGGAACCCGACCCCTGGCGTAAGCTGGCGCATATGCGCGCGAAGGTCTTCCGGCAGGAGCGTGACATTGCTGTCCTTCGTGAAGATCACGTCGTTTTGGGCCTCGGATATCGGCGCGACGAGATTGTCCACTTTCGGACTGACGGCGATCGCCGAAGTCGAGCGCAGGAAGCGCGTCTCGATCTCAGGTCGCCGCGCGAAAATCTCCTTCATGAGCTGAGCGGCGGGGGAGGACGGGTCGCGCGCCGAGGCCAGGACCTCGAAATCAGGATAATTCTGCGCGAACACCGACTCCTGCGCCCGCTGGAAGCTGTGCTCGAGCGACTTGACGGGAAGGATGACCGAGACAGGCGGCTGCTCGGCGTTACGGGCGCGCCGCGCTGCGACCAAAGGCTGGAGCAGCGTCGCCGCCGTCGAGACGACGAGCAGCGCCAAGGCGACGAGCCAGTAAATGGCGCAAAGCCAGACAAGCAGCTGATGAAACGTGAGCTCGCTCAAACCGCCTCTCTCTCGGCCGTTTCCGGCACGTCGGCGCTGAAGCGCGTCATCGCCCAATCGACGAGCCGGGGCGGCAGCAGGCTGAAGAGCCGCAACGCATAAAACATATAAAGGGGGAAGGCGATGACGGGCTTTTTCCGCTCCAGCCCGCGGAAGATGATTTCGGCCGCCGCCGGCGCGTCGATGACGCCCGGTTGCCAGGATTCCGTGCGTTGCGGCATGGGCGTTTTTACGATCGTGCGTTGCGACATCGGTGTCTTGACGTATCCGGGCACGATGAGGCTGACGGCGACTCCATGCCGCGCCACGACCCCACGCAGCGATTCGGCATAGGAGTGCGCAGCCGCCTTGCTCGCGCAATAGGCTGGAGAGAACGGCAGTCCGCGCACGCCCGCCATTGATCCGACCACCGCGATGACCCCCGCGCCGCGCTGCGTCATCGGCAGGAGCGCCGGTTCGATCGTGTTGAGGACGCCGCCCACGTTGATCGAGAGCGTCGCCCGCACCGACTCCGGATTTTCGAGGATCTGTCCTCCCGAGAGCCCGGTGGCGACTCCGGCGTTGGCGACCAGCACGTCGATCGGCGCCAAGGCCAGCGCCTCGGCCACCGCTCGCGCCATCGCGACGCGGTCTTGCACGTCGACGCGAAAGCCGACGACATCAGCAGCGCCCTGCGCCCGACATGAGGCCCCCGCTTCGTCGAGCCGTGAAGCGTCGCGCCCGAGCAGTGTGAGCCGGGCTCCCTCGCGCGCGTAACGCAAGGCCAGGGCGCGGCCGATGCCGCTCGAGGCGCCCGTGATAAGAACGTGCTTCACGACGAAGCCTTCTGCGCGAGCGTGGCGTCGGCCATGATCGCCGGCGCGCGCGCGGCGCCATGGGCGTATAGCCGCACGAAGATCTCGTCGGGCGAGGCCCGAAGGACCCGCCCGGTGAGCGTGACCTTCTCGCCGCGCAGCACCGGCTGCACGAAGCCGCCGCCGAGCTCGCGGATGACGAGGTCGTCTCGCCAGGCCCTGAGCATCGGCTCGAAAAAGGCCAGGAGCTTCATCCCGTGCACCGGAGGGGCGGAGAGTCCGATCGAAGCCGCAAAGGCGTCGTCGAGATGGAGCGGGTTCGAATCGCCGGACAGGTCGGCGTAGCGGCGGAGCGACTCGGCGTCGAAAGGCCCGATCACCATCTCGGGCAGCTTGTCCCCAACGGCGGGAAGCGCGCTCTCGACGCTCATGCGCCCGCCTCTTCAAGCACGGCGCGCGAGACGAGCCTCAACAGCGTCTCGACGCGCGCAACGCAGGCGCCCTCCTCTGTCTCGACGCGCGCGGTGATCGCCAGCCTTTCCGGCTCCGCCTCGCGGCGGAGCACGACACTGAGCCGGTATTGGGCGCCGAACCGGAGAGGGGAATCATAAACGAAGCGCTGCTTCTCATGGACCGGGGCGCATCTGGCCTCGGCGCAGATGCGCTCGACGGCATTGAGGATCTCCGGCGACGTCAGCCACACGGCCGGATAGCAGAGCGGCGGGTCTTCCGGGGCGGTGAGAAATCCGGTTTCGCGGGCGAAGCTTGCGGCGCGCGACGGCTCGACCGCGACGCCGAACGGCGGCAGCGAGATTTCGTTCGCGCTCATGAGTCGAGCGCCCGCACGACAAGCACGGCGTTGATGCCGCCAAAGGCGAAGGAGTTGGACATGGCCGCCCGGATCGGCGCCGGCCGCGCCTCGTTGGGCGTGGCGTCGATCGGACAGCGCGGATCCAATTCGACGAAATTGATCGTCGGCGGCGCGATCTGCTCGGCCATGGCGCGAATCGTGATGGCGAGCTCTATTCCCCCGCCGGCCCCGAGCGCATGGCCGTGGATCGGCTTCGTCGAGGACACCGGCACCTTGCGCCCCCAGTCGTCGCCGAAGACCTTCAAGATCGCCTCGGACTCGGTAATGTCATTGGCGTGCGTCGCCGTGCCGTGGGCGTTGACATAGCCGATGTCCTGCGGCTGCAGCCCCGCGTCGCAGAGCGCGAAGGCCATGGCGCTCGACGTCCCGGCGAGGTCGGGACGGACGGGATCCTTGGCGTCGCTTGAGGTGCCGTAGCCTGCGAGCTCGCAAAGCGGCGTGCGCCCGCGCGCGCTCGCCGATTCGAGCGTTTCGAGGATGAAAACCGCCGCGCCCTCGCCGAGAGTCATGCCGTTGCGGCCCTTGGAAAAGGGGCGGCACTTCTCCGGGGCGAGCACGCGCAGCGCTTCCCAGGCCTTGATCGTGCCGTTGATGATGCAGGCCTCGGCGCCGCCCACAATGGCCCTGTCCGCGAGGCCGGAGCGCAGGAACTGCAGCCCCAACCCGATCGCCTGGCTCGCCGAGGAGCAGGCGCTGGAGACCGCGAAGGTCGGCCCGAAGCATGAATAGCGCATGCCGAGCGTGGTCGGCGCGGCGCTCGAGATGTAGCGCGAGATCGACAACGGGTCGATGCGCATCGACTCGCAGTAGTAATTATAGAGACCATTGTCGAGCGTGGACATGCCGCCGCAGCCGCTGCCGATGATGACGGCCGTGCGAGGCCCCGAGAGATCCTGGCGTCCGAAGCCCGCCTGGGCCATCGCTTCGTCGGCCGCGATCACGGTGAACTGGGTGAAGCGATCGCAGAAGGGGAGCACCTCGGCCTCGATGCGCTCGCCGGGATCGAAATCCAAGGCCTGGGCTGCAATCCTGATGCGCCCGTCATAGGGCCGCTCCAAGCGCAGCTCGCGCACCTGCGAGACGCCGTCGACCGCGGCGCGCCACAGCTTCTCGACCCCTACTCCCGCCGCGGAAACGGCGCCCATTCCCGAAATCACGATGCGAGGCGCGCGCGCGGACCCCGCCAGCAGCGGCGCCGCGCCGACCTCAACTGGCGAAACCGCCATGTCAGCGCTTCTCTCTCTCTTTTATGATGTGGTCGGCGAGAGCGTCGATCAGCGACTTGACGTCTTTCGCTTCCTGCAGGTCGCCGTCCATGGGGATGTAAACGTTGAACTTTTCCTCGAGCGCGGTCAAAATCATCACGATGTCGACGGATTTGAGATCAAGGCTCGCGATCGTGGCGTCCGGCGTCACTTTGGCGCGATCGATCATGCCCTCGGCTGCGATCACGTCGAGGATCTCGTCGACAAGCTTGGCCTTGTCCAGCGCGTCTTCAGTCACGTCTTCCTCCGTCTCGGATCGTCCCGCGTCTCACGGCGCGACCAGCCCAGGGCGTTTCGACTTGCCGCAATTTGGAAAGTTGTGCGAGCGTCGGGGCCGCCCTTCGTTAAGGGGTTTGCCCGGTAAAATAAAGACCGCGCGCGCTCAAGCCTGAGGATAGGATTGGCGAGCCGGTTTCTTCGTGCCAAAAGGCCGCTTTCCGAAGACAGCGACCAAAGGACCACGACCCGTGCCGGATAACGCCCTCGCCGACGACTTTCAGCCCGCGACCTATGAGCA
Organism: Methylocystis sp.; assembly: GCA_035319645.1. Taxonomy (GTDB): domain Bacteria; phylum Pseudomonadota; class Alphaproteobacteria; order Rhizobiales; family Beijerinckiaceae; genus Methylocystis. The sequence goes on from DATHCI010000163.1 coordinate 5,133, forward strand.
GTGGCGAAAGAGCGTCGAGCGCGCCTTGAAGGGCGGCGCCTTCGAGAAGCTGCGGGCGAAGACTTACGACGGTTTCGACCTGTCGCCGCTTTACGGGCGCGCGACCGCGCCGGGTCCGCGCGCACTGCGCCAAACGCCGGGTCGCTGGTCCATTCTCGCCCGGATCGACCTCGCCGACGGCGAAACCGCCAATGCGCAGGCGCTCGAGGATCTGAATGGCGGAGCGGACGGGTTGCAGCTCGTCTTTCGCGGATCGCAGGGGGCCTATGGCGCGGCGCTCCCGGAGGCGGCGCTGGAGCAGGCGCTCGCCAATGTGCGTCTCGACTACGGAATTCCGGTCGCGCTGGAATTTTCGCCTTTGGCGCCCGGCGCGCCGGCGGCGGTCCTGCGTCTTCTCGATCGAAATCACATCGAGCCGTCGCTCACTCGGATCGCTTTTGGCTTCGATCCGCTCGGCGCGCAGCTTGCCCATGGTCATGCCTGGACCGAGACGGGGAAGAGCTTCGCCGCTGAAGCCAAGCGCGTCGCGGACGGAGGCTTCCGCTATGGAGTCGTCGCCGCGGACGCCCGCATCGTCCACGCGGCAGGGGGCGACAGTGCGCAGCAGCTCGCCTACGCACTGAGCTGCGGCGTCGCCTATCTGCGCGCGTTGGTCGACGCCGGGATCGAGCTGGAGCGCGCGCGGGGACTGTTGTTGTTCCGCCTTGCGGCGGATGCCGACGAATTCGCCGAGACAGCGAAGTTTCGGGCGCTGCGGCGGCTCTGGGCGCGCGTCGAAGAGGCCTGCGGCCTCTCGCCGCAGCCGGCGCTCGTTCACGCCGAGACCGCTTGGCGCATGATGTCGAGGAACGACCCCTGGAACAATTTGCTGCGCGCCACGATCGCGACCTTCGCCGCCGCTGTGGGCGGCGCCGACGCCATCGCGGTCGTTCCGTTCACGCAGCCGCTCGGCGCGCCCGACGCTTTCGCGCGCCGCCTCGCGCGCGACACGCAGCTCGTGCTGCAAGACGAATCCTATCTCCACATCGTCGACGATCCGGCGGCTGGCGCCGGCGGCTTCGAGGCGCTGACCGAGGCGCTCTGCGAGCGCGCCTGGACAGGTTTTCAGGCGCTCGAAGCCGAGGGCGGGCTCGCCCGGGCGCTGGCGGCGGGCCGCTTTCAGGGGGAGGTCCAAGCGGTCGCCGCGGAGCGGGCGAGGAACGTCGCGCGCGCCAAGGATAGGATCACCGGCGCGAACGAGTTTCCGGATATCGGGGAGACCGCGCTCGCCGTGCTCGCGCCGTTCGACGCCGCGGCAGGCGCAGCGTTGGCGGGCGGGATCGCGATCAAGCCGCTTGCGCCGCGTCGTCTCTCCGAGCCATTCGAGTCCTTGCGCGAGAATGCGGACGCCCATGTCGCCAAGACCGGCGCGCGCCCACGCCTTTTCCTGGCCAATCTCGGCCCTGTCGCGGCGTATACGGCGCGGGCCAATTTCGCCAAGAATTTCTTCGAGGCGGCGGGGATCGAGACGATCTTCGGGCCGGAGACCGACGACTCGTCTGTCATCGTCGAGGCCTTTCGCTCAAGCGGCGCAAAGCTTGCTTGCCTGTGCTCGTCCGATGGCGTCTATTCCGACGCCGCGACACCGGTCGCGCTCGCGCTCAAGGGCGCGGGAGCCAAGCTCTATCTGGCCGGTCGGCCCGGAGAGCTTGAAGATCGGCTGCGCGATGCGGGCGTCGGGGAGTTCATATTCGCCGGCTGCGACATGCTGGAGACGCTGCGGAAGGCGCTCGAGGAGGCCAAGTGATCAGCAGAGGAATCGGGAGCTTGCTGTTGTCGTCTCTTTGCGCCCTGGCGGCAGGCGCGGCGCAGGCGCAGCCAGGTCCGCCGCCGCAGGGGCTCGCCGACGGGCGCTTCGACGGCGTTTGGGAATTTCAGTCCACCACGGCGGTCGGCGCCTGCCCGGGGATCGCGCCCGGCGACGTGACGATTCGCGGCGGGCATGTCGTCGCCGCCAATGGCGGGGGCGCGGAGCCCTGGGGCTATGTCGAGAGCGACGGCACGATCGTCGCCAAATTCGCCGTCGGCGGACATGTCTCGCGCGCCAACGGCTCCTTGCGCGGCGAGTCGGGGTCGGGCGCCTGGTCTTCCTCGACCGACTTCTGCGGCGGCAACTGGCGCGCGCAGCGGCGGTCGCGCGCCGCCCGTTGAGTCCTCTCGTCGCTTAGACCTGCGCTTCAGCGACGCTCCCGCCCGAGCGGACGGCGGGGGAAAGGCTCGGCTTCTTCCGGCCAAACTTGCTCATGAGCAGATAGATCACCGGCGTCGTGTAGAGCGTCAGCATCTGGCTCAGGATCAGTCCGCCGACGATCGTGATGCCGAGCGGCCGGCGCATCTCGGCGCCGACGCCCGTCGCAAACGCGAGCGGCAGCGCGCCGAACAGCGCCGCGAGCGTCGTCATCAGGATCGGGCGGAAGCGTTCGACGGCTCCTGCAATCGCCGCGTCATGGGGACTGAGGCCGCGTTCGCGCTGGGCGTGCAGCGCGAAATCGACGAGCATGATGCCGTTCTTCTTGACGATGCCAATGAGCAGCAGAATGCCGATGAAGGCGATGACCGTGAACTCCTTGTCGAACAGCTCCAGCGCCAGCAGCGCCCCGACGATCGCCGAAGGCAGAGTCGAGATGATCGTCAGCGGGTGGATGTAGCTTTCATAAAGCACGCCCAGAATGATGTAGACGCTCAGCAGCGCGCCGAGCAGCGCGACGCCTATGCCGCCCGAGGTCTTCTGGAAGTCGGCCGCATCGCCGGTGAAGGCCGCGTGCAGCCCGCGCGGAAGACTCATCTCGCCGACCGCCTTCTCGATCGCCTTCGTCGCGGCCTCGAGCGACGACTCTGGGGCGACGTTGAAGGTGATGGTCGCCGCAGGGATGAGCCCTTGATGATTGACGACGAGCGGCATGCTGCCACGCTCGATCTTCGCCACCGCAGTCAGCGGAACCTGCGCCCCGCTGGCCGTCGTCACATAGACGCCCGAGAGGTCGCGAATGTCGCGCTGGCGCGTGCGCGGGACCTCGATGATGACACGGTAATTGTTGCGCTGCGTGTAGACGATCGAGTCCTGGCGTTGCCCGAAGGCGCTGTTCAGCCCCGCGTCGAGAGTCGCGATCGAGACGCCAAGACGCGACGCGGCGTTGCGGTCGATGACGACCTCGGCCTTGAGGCCGCCTTGCTGGCGATCCGACGACACGTCGGCGAGCTCGGGGAGCTTCTTGAGCCGGTCGAGAATCTTTCCGGTCCATTCGTCGAGCTCCGCGATCGAAGTGTCGGAGAGCGTGTACTGATATTGCGCCTTGCTCAGCCGTGCTCCGGAACGCACGTCCTGCGACGGCACCATGGTCACGCTGAGACCGGAAATCTGCGCGAATTTCGGGCGCAGTCGATCAATGACGTCGAAGCTCGACGAATGCCGCTCGTCCGAGGGCTTGAGCGCCACGAACAGTCGTCCCTGGTTGCTGGAGGCCGAAAGATTGGCCGAGCCGATGAAGGAGCCGACCTCGGCCACGTCCGGATCCTGCTCCAGCACCGCCATGGCCATCTTTTGCAGACGCACCATCTCGTCGAACGAAACGTCGGCTGAGGCTTCCGTCTGGCCGTTGAGCAGGCCGATGTCGTCCTGCGGGAGCGGGCCTTTGGGAATGGCGATGCAGAGATAGACGGTCCAGCCGACGGTCGCGAGGATCACCCCGAGCATGATCCAGGGGTGGTCGACGACGACGCGCAGGCTTCGCGCGTAATGCGTCACGACCCACTCGAGCGGCTTTTCGACGAGATGGTCGAGGATCGACTGACCGTTAGACTTGCGTCGCGGCAGCCAGGCGCAGAGCATGGGCGTCGTCGTCAGCGAGACGACCATCGAGATGAGAATCGCGAAAGTCAGCGTGTAGCCGAACTCCTGCAGCAGCTTGCCGGCGATGCCCGGCAGGAACAGCAGCGGAATGAAGACGGCGACAAGCGACAGGCTGATCGAGACGACCGTGAAGCCAATCTGGCGTGCGCCGGCGAGCGCCGCCTCCAGCCGTCCCATGCCGCGCTCGATGTTGGTCTCCGCCATCTCGATCATGACGATCGCGTCGTCCACGACGAAGCCGACCGCGATCGTGAGCGCCATGAGCGACAGATTGTCGATCGAGAAGCCCGCCGCCCACATTGCGGCGCAGGAGCCGACGAGCGAGAGCGGCACGGTGACGCCCGCCGCGATGACCGGCGCGAGGCGACGCAGGAAGATGAACACAACCGCCATGACGAGACAGACGGAGATGAACAGCGTGCGCTGGATGTCGGACACGCTGGCGCGGATCGTCTGAGTGCGGTCGGAGAGGACGGACACGTCGATGCCCTTGGGGATCCACTCCTGCAGCTTGGGCAGCAGCGCATTGATGTTGTCCACGGTCTCGATGACATTCGCGCCCGGCTGCTTGAAGGCGAGCAGGATCACGGCGGGCTTGCCGTTGTACCAACCGGCGGCGTTGCGGTTGCGCACGCTGCGGTTGACCGTCGCGACGTCCCCCAGCCGCACGACTGCGCCATTCCGCGACGCCACGACGACGCTGCGGTAGTCCGCCGGCGTGTTGAGCTGGTCGTCCGTCGCGATCGTCACGCTTTGCGCGTCCCCGCCGAGCGCGCCGGTCGGCGCCCTCACGTTGGCGTTGATGATCGCGTTGGCCACGGTGTCGAGGCCGAGGCCCATGGAGGCGAGGCGCGCCGGATCCATCTGCACCCGAATCGCCGGCTGCTCGGCGCCGGCGACGATGACGCCGCCGACGCCGCCGACTTGCGAGATGCGCTGCGCGATCGTCGTGTCGGCGGCGTCGAAGATCGCGCTCGTCGGCATCGAGTCGGAGGTCAGCGCCAGCACCAGCACGGGCGCGCCGGAAGAGTTCGACTTCCGGAATGTCGGCAGATTGCTCAAGTCCGTCGGCAGGTCGGCCGCGGCGGCGTTGATCGCCGCCTGCACGTCGCGCGCCGCGGCGTCGATGTTACGGTCGAGGTCGAACTGCGCGATGATCGACGTGCTGCCAAGCGAGCTCGACGACGTGAGCTCGACGAGGCTCGAAATATTCGCCAGACGCCGCTCCAGCGGCGCTGCGACCGTCGCCGCCATCGTCTCGGGATCGGCGCCGGGGCGGGCCGCCGAAATGCCGATCGTTGGAAAATCGACCGCGGGCAGACTCGCGACCGGCAGAAAGAAATAAGCCACCGCGCCGATCAGGAAGACCGCGGCCGAGAGCAGCGTCGTGCCGACCGGTCGTCGGATGAAGGGCTCGGATATGTTCACTCCGCCGCCCCTTCCGGGATTGCGTCGTTCGCGTCCTCGGAGGCGTCGATGGTCTGACGCGGCGCTTGCCGGCCGAAGAGTCGGCGCCGCAATCGGTCGACGACCAGATAGATGGCGGGAGTCGTGTAGAGGGTGAGCAGCTGCGACAGCAGCAGGCCGCCGATGATCGAGACGCCGAGCGGAATGCGCAGCTCGCTCCCTGCTCCGTGCGACAGCGCCAGCGGCAGCGCGCCGAGCAGGGCGGCGAACGTCGTCATCATGATCGGACGGAAGCGCAGCTTCGCCGCGCGGACGATCGACTCCTCGGGGTCAGCCCCTTCCCCGCGCTCGATGTCGAGCGCGAAGTCGATCATCATGATCGCGTTCTTCTTGACGATGCCCATGAGCAGCACGACGCCTATCAGCGCGACGATCGACATGTCGAGGCGAAACAGCATCAGCGCGAGCAGCGCGCCGACGCTGGCGGAGGGCAGCGTCGTCAGCACTGTGAAGGGGTGCGCGAAGCTCTCGTAGAGCACGCCGAGCACGATGTAGATGGCGATGATCGCAGCGACGATCAGATAGGGCTCGCTGGCGAGCGACTTGTTGAATTCCGCGGCGTCGCCGCTGAAAATTCCGACGATCGTCTGCGGCATGCCGATCTCGCGCTCGACGCGTGAGATCGTCTTGACCGCGTCGCCCAGCGAGGCGTCTCGGCCGAGATCGAAGCTGATGGTCGCCGCGGGAAATTGGTCTAGATGCGCCACGACGAGCGGCGCGGCGACGAACTCCAGGCGCGCGACCGAGCCG
>DATHCI010000164.1:0-7586 GCA_035319645.1 Methylocystis sp.
GTTGCCGCCTCGCCGGCCAAAGGCGCCAGCGCTCGCCACAGCTCCGATTTCCGCACCGCAGCCGGCGCCGCGTCCCCGACATCTGAGCGCGCAGGAGGCCGGCGAAGCTGCGAGCGCCCTGGCCAACGCCGTCGAGACCACGGGTTCGATCAAGCCAGCGGCGACCGACAGCGCGCCGGAGGTCGGCGTCGTGAAGGACGCGGCGCCGCTCGCTTTCGCGCCGCCCCCCGCGAAGACGTCCGCCAGGGCCAAGCGGGAGTCCACGAGGCCGGCTCAGGAAGAAAAAGCCGGACTCGTTCCGGCGCGGCTCGATCGCTCCAATTTCACCGTCTTGACGGGCTCAGCGCCCGCGAGCGCCGCGGTCGAGGCGTCGGTGGCCGGCGCCTCCGTCGGCGCCGTGCGCCCCATCGCCCGCGCCAGGGAAGCCGGCGTGCTCGCGACGCCGACGGGCGCTGCGGCGCGGGGCTTTGACGGCGCAGGCGCCACGCCCGCGGCGACCGGCTTCGTCAAGGATTAGGCGTTCTTCTTTTCCGGACGATATTCAAAAATGTCGCCGGGCTGACACTCGAGGACCTCGCAGATCTTCTCGAGCGTGTTGAAGCGCACGCCTTTCACCGTCGTTTTTTTGGCGTCGAATGTCGCGTCTTCGGCGGCGGTTCCTCGCGCAGCCGGGCCTCGCGGCGCGCCCGCAGCAGGGCGAGGCGCAGCTTACGGCAAGGCTCAGCTATCGTTTCAAATGGGCAGTCGCCAATGACCGGGCGCGTTCTGGTCACTGGCTTATGTTTCATGTATGTGGCGGCCGCGTGGTTCTTCCGGTCACTGATCGCTTCCCCGGAGTCTTTATGCGCCGCCTGCTTCTGCTTGCGCTGTCCTTCACGCTCGCCGCCTGCGACGCCGCGCCGCTTTCGACGCAATGGAGGTTGCGCAGCTTCGATCTCAACACGGCGGACCTGTCGCAGCTGCGGCTGGCGGTTCGCGGGCCGGAATGGATCGTCCCCACGCCGGAGACCGCGGCGCTGGAGCTGCGCTATTGGCTCGGCGACGACGAGTCGAGGGCCGAGAGAGTGTCGCTGCGGCTGCATCGCGGCGCGCATGCGGGCGACGGGGCGGCGCTGGCGCAATTCAACAGCCCGGGCGCGCTCGCCGTCTATGAGCTCGCGCCCGGGAGCCTCAGCAGGGCGCATGAGCTGCAGCTCGACGCGCTTCGCCTCAAGGCGCAAGGCCGAACGCATGGGCGGATCCACATCGCCGGCGCGGTCGCCTGCCGACGGGGCGAGATTCCGCCGGGGCCGCTCCTGATCGACGCCTTCATTCATGCAGACGACGAGACCGGCTGGCTGCCGCTGCTCTCCCGCTACGACGTGCGCGGCGACATGCGCGACCCCGCGGCCGAAGCGGAGCTCGAACGGCTGATCCCGCCCTGCGGGGAGAAGAGCGCGCGGGGCCGGTGACAGACGGGTCCGTCGCCGGAGGCGCAGCTTGACGCCGGCTCTGCGGCTGAATTTGCAAAGCGGCCGGACGTTGAGCTTCCTTGCGACGTCGGCTAACGTCGGAATCGTTCATCGCCCTCCTGCATCGCGACCGCCATGAGCGCCTTCTTTCTCGCTTCCGTCGTCTTCTGCGGCGCTTTCTTCGCGGCGCTCGCGGGAATGCTGCTGCGCGTCGCGCTGCCCGGCGCGCACCTCGACGCCGACTCCCGGGACGTGATCAAGCTCGTCCTCGGGCTCATCGGCACGATGTCGGCGCTGATCCTCGGCCTGCTCATCGCGTCTGCGAACAGCAACTATAATGAGCAGAGCAGCGAGCTTCAGTCGATCTCGGCGAAGATCATTCTCTTGGACCGAATCCTGACCTATTATGGGCCCGAGTCCGAGGGCGCCCGCAAGCAGCTCGGCGAGGCCGTGGCCGCCGCCCACGATCGGATATGGTCCCCACAGGGGCTGCGTCCCACAAATCTCGAGGCCGCCAACAGGTTCATGCAGCAGCTGCAAGCTCTCTCTCCCAAAACCGATATGGCCCGTCAGCTGCAAGGGAGAGCCCTCCAAATCGCCGAGAACATCCTCCAGACGCGTCTGCTGATGGCGTCGCAGGCCGGTGGCGCGATTCCAGCGCCATTCCTGGCGATTTTGGTTTTTTGGATCTGCGTGCTGTTTCTCGGCTTCGGCATGTTCACGCGCTTCAACGGCACTGTCGCGGCGGCGCTCTTCGTCGGAGCCTTCTCGGTCGCGGGCGCGATTTTCCTGATCCTTGAACTGAACACGCCATACCAGGGATTCATGCAAATCTCGGACGCGCCCCTGCGCGCCGTCTTGTCTCAGATCGGCCGATAGGCGGACGCCGACGAGACATTCCGAAGGCCGCGCAATTCCTGCTGCCGGCGCAAGAGGAGCGGCGCAGGCTTGTCGGGGGCGCTGTTTCGGACCAGCTTGACCTTATCAACCAGGACGGTGCGAGGAAGCCCGTTCAACACCGGCGCAAAGGTCGTCCGCCATGCTCTTCTCTCGGTCTCCCATGTCGCTGAGGTCGGCAACAAGGACGTCGCTGTTTTGCGCCGCGGGACTTACGGCGACCCTGGCGACGCTCCTTCTCGCCAGCGCAGCCGGCGCCGCGCCGCGGGCGCAACGTCCGAACATTCTGCTCATTCTCGCCGACGACATGGGCTTTTCGGACTTAGGCTCCTATGGCGGAGAGATCTACACGCCGAACATCGATCGGCTGGCCGCGCAGGGCGTTCGCTTCACCGACTTTCATACTTCGGCCTATTGCGCGCCGACGCGCGGCATGCTGATGACCGGAGCGGACAATCATGTCGTGGGCTTCGGCAATATGGCGGAGCTCCTCGCCGACAATCAGATCGGCAAGCCCGGCTACGAGGGGGCGCTCAATGGGCGCGCGCCGACCGTCGCGGCGATTTTGAACAAGGCCGGCTATCACACCTACATGGCCGGCAAGTGGCATTTGGGAAAATCCAAGGACAAGCTGCCCGCAGCGCAAGGCTTCGAGGAGTCGGTCGTTCTCGCCGAGGGCGGCGCCGACAATTTCGAGAAGAAGTCCTACACGCCGGGCTATGCCGCCGTGCACTTCTATGAGGGGACGAACGAGATCGATCTGCCGGAGGATTTCTACTCGACCAAGTTCTACACCGACAAGCTGCTCGGCTACATCGACAAGAACCTGGCCGACAAGAAGCCCTTCTTCGCTTATCTCGCCTTCCAGGCCGTGCATCAGCCGCATCAGGCGCCCGAAAACTTCATTCACCGCTACGACAACGTCTACGACAAGGGTTGGGCGGCGATCCGCAACATCCGCTATCAGAGGCAGACCGAGCTTGGGATCATGCCCGGCGGCCTCGACCTGAACGCCGCGGGCCAGCCTGATTGGAGCGCGCTGTCGGGGGAGGAGAAGAAGGTCGCCGCCAAGCGCATGGCGGTCTACGCCGGCATGGTCGAATATATGGACATGAGCGTCGGGCGGCTCGTCGATCATCTCAAGGACAAGGGCCTGCTCGATAATACGGTCGTCCTGTTCCTCAGCGACAATGGCGGGGAGAGCGCCGAGCTGCGCAAGATGTTTCCGGCGTATTACGAGAAGAACTTCGATCTCTCCTACGATCGGATCGGGCTGAAGGGATCCTACTCGGAGTATGGCCCGGGTTGGGCAGGCGCCTCCATGACTCCGTTCGCGAACTACAAGGGATCGGCGTCTGAAGGCGGCATTCGCGCGCCATTGATTATTCGCTACCCCAAGACCATCCCCATCGATCAGACCACCGACAAGCTCGCCTCCGTCGTCGACGTGGTTCCGACGATCCTCGACTTCGCCGGGGTTCCGCCCTCCCGCGCAGGGCGCACGAATTTGGCGGGCGCGAGCATGGTTCCGCTCATCACGGGCAGATCGCCGAAGCTGCACGACGGCGACACAGTGGCGCAGGAGGTCGCCGGCGGCTCGGCGGTGTTTCAGGGCGACTACAAGCTCGTGCGCAACGCGCCGCCGCTCGGCGACTTCAAATGGCGGCTCTACAACGTCAAGCTCGATCCCTCCGAGTCCAAGGACATCGCCGCCGACAACCCGAAGCTGGTCGAGGCGTTGCAGAACGCCTACGCCGAATATGTGCGCAAGAACGGCGTCGTCGAGGCGCCGCCGGACTATTCGATCGATGGCGCGCTGAAGAAGAACATGGAGCGGAAGAAGTGAGGCGCGCCGGGCGCCGCTCGACAAGCTGTCATCACTTCACGATGCGCCAGGAGTTCGGATCGGCGGCGCCGGGGTTGGTCGTCGCGAGGACTCGGCCGTTCTGCATCTCCCAGATCTCGGTCTGGCCGTTCGTCGGGTTCTGCCACAGGATGTCGCTCGTCCCGGAGCCGAAGTAGTCGCCAATGCCTTCGAAGACGTAGCCCGTCGGCGCTGGCGTATTGACAGTGACGGACTGCAGCAGCGTGCCGTTCTGGATCTCCCAGATCGCGATCGTCGCGCCGTTCTGCCAGAGGATGTCGCTCGTGCCGTCGCCGTCGAAGTCGCCCACCCCGTCGTAGACCCAGCCACTCCCCGGATCGACGCCGGCGATGACGTTGAAGGTCGACGCCGTGTCGTTCTGGACCCGCCAATCGGCGACAGCGCCCCGGCGATGTTCGCCGCGCTATCCTCAATCGCGATAGTATAGCCCGCATTCGTGATCTCGCCGAGCGCGCGCGCGTCGGAGAGCGCCTGCGCGACGGTCAGCATCAGCGGTGCAAGCGGCGCGTCCGTCAGCGTGATCGAGACGATGTGCGAGTCGGCGTTCAGCGCGTCGAGATTTGCAATGACGTTCGCTGCGCTGTCGGTGATGGCGGCTGTGTAGCAGGATGGAAGGACGCCGAGCGCATTCGTGTCGCCGAGCGCTTGCCCCACGGTCAGCGTCAGCGGACCGGAGCCGGTGAGCTCGATCGCCGACAGCCGGCTCACGCCGTTCAGCGCGTCGATATTGGCGCTGACATCTCCGGCCGAGTCCTGAACCGTGATCGCGTAATCGGCGTTCGTGATCGCGGCGAGCGCGGCGGTGTCGTTGAGGGTCTGATTGACATCGAGCGTCAGAACGGGCGCGCCGGAGTCGATAAGAGTGATCGCCTGAAGATTGGCGTCGGCGTTGAGAGCGTCGAAATTCGAGGAGACCGCCGCGGCGAAATCGGCGATCGCGAAGCCGCCGGCCGCGTCGAGCGCGGCCTGGTTGGCCAGGAAATAGGCGACGCTATAGCCGCCATAGACGATGATCGACACGGCGGCCGTCGCAGACTGCACGCCGAAAAGATCGGTCGCCTGATAGGTGAAGGTCACGGTTTGCGAGGCCCCGGGCGCCAGGCTCACAAAGGCCGCGCCAGGATCATAGGTGAAGGTCCCGTCCGCATTCGCCGCGGCGGTCCCCTGCGCCGGGGGCGAGACAATTGCATAAGTCAGCTTGTCCCCCGTATCCGGCTCCGCGGCGTCGAAGGCGACGCGCACGGCGCCCTGCGCCGTCGTGCTGACGCTCTGGTCGAAGGCGGTCGGCGGATCCTCCTGCCCTTCGACGCTGACCGTGATTGTCCCCGGCGCCGAGGTCACCGTCCCGTCGGCGCTCACGGCTTCGTAAGTGAAGCTCTCCGTCTGCGTCGCGCCTTGTCCGAGACTGGGGAAGGCGCCGGTCGGATCATAGGTGAAGGTTCCGTTCGCATTGATCGTCGCCGCGCCGTCCGCCGGGCCGTTGACGAGCTTGTAAGTCGGCGTGTCGCCCGCGATCAGATCGGTGACGGGCAGCGCCGCCGTGACGGGCGCGTTCTTCGTGGTCGTCGTCGAGAGGTTCCCGGCCTGCAGCTGCGGCGGCGGATCGAAGATGAAGTTCGTCGCCTGCAGCTCGGCGAGCGTCACGCCTTGCAGCGTGATGACGCCGCCGGCGGCGTCGGTTGCGACGAGATGACCGTCGACCTCGCTGGCCGCCGCCGCGAAAGCCGCGTAATTTTGGAAAACGGAAGCCGCGAATTCGAGCGTGTCGAGGGCGACGTTGAAGCCTTGAACCGTGTCGCTCGTGAAGGCGCCGTCGAAACGGAACGTGTCCGGACCCGTTCCGGCGATGAGCGTGTTCGATCCCGGCCCCGCGTCGAGCAGCGCAGTCCCGGAGCCGCCGACGAGGGTCTCGTCGCCGCCGCTGCCGAGCAGCACGTCGTCGCCGCTGCCGGCGACGAGATAGTCGCCGCCGGCGCCGGAGCCCGTCAGCGTCACATTGCCGGAGCCGGCGTTGCGGTAGAGCGGCGGCGGACCATAGATCTCGCCCGGGGCGTCGCTGGAAGCAAGGCTTTGGCTTTCGGTCCCATTGGGAAGCGATTGACCCGTTGCGGGGGAGCTCGAAGGCTCGACGATGCCGACGCTCGCGAGATCCGCCTGGATCTCCGACAGGTCCAAAGCCCCGGTCTCCGAGCAGGGCCCAGGCGTTGTCGCGGCTGGGAAGGAACACGTCGTTTCTTTCGAGATAGATGCCAAAATCGCCGTCCTGCCAATTGTCGATGACGATCTGCTCGGGCGTCGGCGAATCGAGCGAGATGAACAGGTCGAATTCTGAGGAGTTGGCTTGATCCACCCCTAATTTATAGGTTTCTCCTTGCGGCCCAACTGTGAAAGAATACTCTCCGTCTCCGAAGACGCCGACAGAGGGCTGGAGAAAAGAGAACTCCGCGCCGCCGACGAGCTGCTTGCCATTCACGAACAGGGCGTTGTCCTGCACGAGCTGCGGATCGGTCCCGTCCTGGACGTCGATCGTCGCGATCGTCCCGCCTTGCGCATTCGTCGTGTCGAAATCGTAGTCGACGACGCCAGACTCGGCCGAAGACGCGCCATTGCCGTTCTCGACGGTGATGTTGGCCGTGTTTGCGCCGAGATCGAGCACGAGATCTTGCGAGAGCTGCGCATATTGTCGATCTATCTCCAGCGCGCCGCCCTGCTGCGGCGAAGAGATGATCTTCTCGACATTGAAGAGCGTGTCGGCGTCGCCGCTCTGCTTGGTGACCGTCGCGCCCCCCGTGGATTGGGGACCATTGCCGCCTTGACCACTGGAGCTGTCGGGGAGGTTTTGCACCGTGATGTTGGAGACGCCGTCCTGGGACTGGCTGTAGTCGACGGTCGTGTCGCCGCCGCCGTAGACCGTGTCACTGCCGCCGCCGCCGTAGACCGTGTCACTGCCGCCGCTGCCGTAGATGATGTCCTGGCCAGCTCCGGCATGGATCACATCGTTGCCAGTGCCTCCGAATACTTTGTTATTCCCAGACGTGACCCAGATATAGTCTCCCCCATTTGAGGCAAAGATTGTGTCGTTTGGGGCTTGCGCCACGACCAGCGCCGTACGACTGCCAAAACTTTTTAGATCGATCGTGTTGCCGCCGCCTGCACCGCTTGACGACGGCGTTTGATCCAGTATTACGACGTCAACCGAATTGCCGTTGGTCCAGGACTGACCGCCATTTTGGAAGAACGATGCGTTTTGGCTTTCGACGCCGTCCAGATAGGCCGTTCTTGGAGTCGAATTGGGATCCGAGCCAGAATAATACTCCTGAGCAAACTCATTTTCATAGGGCACGGTGTCGCCA
>DATHCI010000165.1:0-2887 GCA_035319645.1 Methylocystis sp.
CTTGCCGCCGTCCGAACCATGCAGGCCTGCGGCGCGCAAGCCTCGGTCGCCGCGCGCTTCAAGGCGGCGTCGGAGGGCGTCTTCGCCACGGCGCGCGACGCGACGCGATTGCGCGCTTATTTGACAGCGGGCGCCATCTTCCTCGTTTTCGCGAGCGTCGTCGCAGTCTTGTGGCTCGGCGCCTTCGACGTGCTGCAGGGCCGCATGACCTCGGGGCTGTTGTCGCAGTTCGTGCTCTATGCGGTGCTCGGCGCGACCTCGCTCGGCGAATTGTCGCAAGTCTACAGCGAAGCGACCGCGGCGGCGGGCGCGGCGGCGCGCATCGGCGAGATCCTCGCGATCAAGCCGCAGATCGCGGCGCCGAAGAAGCCCAAGAAGCTCACTGAGCCGATCGCCGGTCGAATCGTCTTTGAAAGCGTGCGCTTCGCCTATGGCGGAATCGACGGACCGGCGGCCCTCGCCGGGCTCGACCTGAAGATCGAGCCCGGCGAGCGCGTCGCTCTCGTCGGCCCCTCAGGCGCCGGCAAGTCCACGATCTTTGCGCTTCTCTTGCGGTTCTACGACGTAACCGAGGGGCGCATTCTGCTCGATGGCGTGGACATTCGCGATCTCGACCCCGGCGCGCTTCGGCGCGCGATCGCGCTTGCGCCCCAGGATCCCGTGATCTTCGGAACCACAGTTCATCAAAACATCGCTTATGGGCGCGAAGACGCGCCGCGACGCGAGGTCGAGGCCGCGGCGCGACGCGCGCAGGCTCACGACTTCATCGCCGCCTTGCCCCAAGGTTACGACACCGAGCTCGGCGAACGCGGCGTGACGCTGAGCGGAGGCGAGCGCCAGCGGCTGGCGATCGCGCGCGCCATCCTCGCTGACGCGCCCGTGCTGCTGCTCGACGAGGCGACCTCGGCGCTCGACGCCCAGAACGAATCGCTCGTGCAGGCGGCGCTGGAGGACGTCATGGCCGGGCGCACCAGCCTCGTCATCGCGCACCGCCTGGCGACGGTGCAGGAGGCCGATCGGATCGTCGTGCTGAACGCGGGCCGTATCGTCGAAGAGGGAACGCACGAAGAGCTCGCGGCTGGCGGCGGCCTCTATGCGAAGCTCGCGCGGCTGCAGTTCGGCGAGCAGCGCGCCGCCGAGGTTGAGGGCGCCGCCCCCCAAGGCGCCGAGGGATGAAAAGCGTTGCGGCGCCGCAGCTCGGGCAAGCTGCGGCGCCACGAAGGGCTCAGAACTCCAAGCGTCAGGAATTACGGCGAACCGGTGTAGTTTGCGAGGTGCAACGGCGCGGCCACCGCATTGGTCGCGATCGTGGCGAAGGCCGCGTTGAGGGCCGTGGCGTTCGCCGCCGAGTAGGCGTTCGAAGGGGTCGACGCGCACTGCTGCAGGATCGACTGTGAGTGAGTGGCGAGCGACGCCGAGATGTTCGCGGAGAACAGCACCGTGTAGACCGTGATGCCTTTCGCCTTGGCGTTCGTGCAGGCGGCGAGCAGGCGGTTGTCGAAGTAGGTCGTCAGATCGGTCGGCGGATTCGTCGGATTGGACACCGGGCCGTATTGCGAGATGTTGTCGACCGAGCCGAGCCGGTAGCCGCCGAGATAGCCGTAGGCCGAGTAGTCCGAGATGTTCGCGCTCGACGTGCCGGAGGAGTTCGAGTCGCCATTGTCCGCGAGGCCATTGACGCCATCGGTCATCAGCACGATCACCTTGTTCGACCCCGAGCCATACGCCATGCCCGTGTTGGCCGTGGGGAAGTAGGGTGAGTTGGGCGAAAGCGTCCGCCAGGCCCACATGAAGCCCTCGGAGATGATCGTGCCGCCATTGTACCAGTAGTTCATCGCGTTGATCGCGTTTGTGACCGTCTGCTGGTTGTTGGTCAACGGCGTGAGGGGCTCGGGACAGCCGGCGTTGGGACCTGCGGTCGTCGGACCCGTCTCATTCCACGCCGCCGAATTGGTCGTCCCGTCGTATTTCAGGATAAATTGTCCTGCGCCCCACCAGCCGGAAAGCGTCCAACCGTTGCCCCATGCCGGCGAGAGCGCCTCCGTCGTGCTGCCGCTCGCGTAGTACCCGTCGTTGATGTAGTTGTTGTGGAAGCCGCCGGATCCGCTCGCATAGAGGCTGGGCGCCATGTAGTTCCAGGTCACCATGTTGTAGTCTGGCTCATCCGGCCAGAAATAGGGGACGAAGAGCGAGTTCGGATCGGAGCCTGGCGGCGTGTCGGTCACGTCCCAGTCGGTGCTCGTCGCGTAGCTCGACCCCCACCAGCTGTTCAGCGTCGTGAGCTCAGCCGCCGTCGGACGCGCCTCGACGCAGCCCTTCCACGCCACGGCCTGGCCCGCCGTGTTCAGCGTGCGGGGAAACAGGTCGTAGTGGCTGACCGTGGCCGGGTTGGAGAGCCACTCGCATTCGCCCGTGCTGTAGCCGCTCCCATCCGGAACGAAGATGAAGCCGCTCGGAACTTTGAGGCCGCCCTGGGTCGTCGTCACGATCGGCGGGACGGTGTTCGGGGTCACGCCTGTGCTCGACGCATGCGCGCTTCGCACGCCCAAAAGCTCCTGCGCCATATGACGTATCGGCTCCAGGATGTCGAGAATGTCGCGCGCGTCGCCGGCGTCGCCCGTCGAGCTGCCGCCCGGACCGCTACTGCCGCCGCCGCCGCCGCTGCTCGGCGGTCCCCAATAGGGGGCGCCACCAACCTTGCAGCCGCCATAGGCGATCCAGGCGTAGCGCATCCAGATGCCGTTGTAGGGCGACTGCGCCGTCGTGTCGACATAGGAGAGACTGGTCAGGCCGGGGTTGACCGCCGCCACATAGGGCACGACGCTGACGCGCACGTTGCTGCCCCCGCCCGCCGAGAAGACCGTGGACGCCAGCGTGTTGGCCGCCG
>DATHCI010000166.1:0-19690 GCA_035319645.1 Methylocystis sp.
AATGTCCCAAGCCTCGCGCGCACGGCCGCCGGATAGCTGTCGAAGAGCTTCTCCGAAACGCCGTAATCCGTCTCGCGCGTCGTCTCGTTGTAAGCTTGGTGAAACTTCACCTGCGCGTCGGGATAGACGCAGACGTTCGGCAGGCTCAGCGCGAGCGTGCAGGCCGAACGGCACTCGTGCAGCCGCACCTCGCGGTTCTCGCGACGATAAGCCTCGGTCTGCGCCTCGTAGTCGCTGACGAGGCCGCCCACGTCCTTGTAAACGATCACGGCCTGCGGCGACGGCGGCGGCGACAGATAACCCACGACGACACCCTTCTACGCGACGCGTCAACCGGAGTGTGACCGCGTCAGGGTAAAGAAACGCTCAACGCCGCTACGGCGACGGCTCCTCCGACGCGCTCGCGGGATAAAGAATAGACAGCCACGCAATCGCGACCAAAATACGCTCAAAATCAGACCTTTGCAGAACTCGCAGGCGTTTCTGGTCCGCTGCCGGCGACGTCGTCTCGGGGACGGCCACGTTTGCGCCGTGCGTCCGCGCACATCCCAATCCCCGAAGACCTTGTAGCGTCGCGAAGCTCACGAAAGGCGTGAGCGCATCAAACACATGGAGAGCGTGACATGAAGAAGCTTGCGAGCGCCGTCCTGGCGGCGCTGACCCTCGGCGGAGCCGTCCTCGCGGCGACCACGCCAGCCGGCGGGTTCTGTCGCAAACCTAAAGAGTGGACGAGGATGGCCCGGAACGACGATGGGGCTTTACGCGGCCAGTGAATAGAACTGTTGCGCTGGACGCAATTTTCCTGTCATGCGCAATTGCCCTTTTCGGATCATGTGCATGAGCTCGACTCCGGCGAGCGTTGCTGCGGCTGATTGGAATGATTTGAATCCCAGCGTCGGCCGCGTCACGCCTTTAACGGCTCGATGATCCTGCTCGACGACGTTGTTTAGATATTTGACCTGACGCATTTCGATGTCCGTCTCATGTTCCGCGTTGTAGCTTTCGATGGCCGCCGTGTTGGCGCCGCTCTTGTCGATTGTGATCTTCTCAGGCGCGCCATGCTGACCGATCGCCTTGCGTAGGAACCGCAACGCCGCCTTACGATCCCGCTTGGCGGTGAGCAGGAAGTCCACCGTGGCCCCGGCCTTGTCGACGGCTCGATACAAATACTTCCACTCGCCTTTGACCTTCAGTTATGTCTCATCCAGTCGCCAGCTGGCGCCGACCGGACGCTTGCGGGCGCGAAATTGGCGCTCCAGCGACGGGACGTATTTTACGATCCAGCGATTGAGCGTCGAATGGTCGACCTCGACGCCACGCTCTTCCATCATCTCTTCGAGCTGCCGGTAGCTGATCGGGTAGGCGACATACCAGCGCACGCCCCACAGGATCACGTCACGTTCAAAATGGCTGCCCTTGAACTTGATCATCGTGCTATTCCGTCCCCCAGCTTCCAGCCATCATAACCCAGCCAGACTCGGCAGAAAAGTTTGCGACAGAACCCGAAAAACTGGCCAGATTTCGCCGATTCGGTCACCGACAATTTCCGCGTCATCGACCCAAAGGATTTTCGGGTTCTGGTGTGAGCGGGGTATACCTAACCCCGACATATCATCTGCTATCGACACGAGCGCATGGAGCGACTTGCCAAAATCAGACAATATCGATAGGAAGAGCATGTTCAATTCGTGGAGGCTGCATTGTCCCGAAGGCTCACTTCTTTTGCGCTCGGCGTCGCAGTGGCGGCCGTTGCGTGCACGGCGCTCGCTGCGGAGCCGGCGCCGCCGCCCCGGCGCCGGATCCGCTCGCTCCCGTCGCTACGCTGATCGGTTTCCCGTTCTTGACCGCGGGCGCCCTCATCCACACGCTGTTTCCGCCCCCCGCCTCCGCCCGCGGCGGTCGACGCGCCCGCGCCGCGCGCTGGACGCGCAGCCAGATCGGCCAAATTCTGAAGCGGACCAGACCCCGGCGCGACGGGTTAGAACTTCAGACGGCCTCGAGGAGGCAAGCTCATGCCTAGCTTTGATCGATCGCGCCGTGCGCTGCTGACGGGGGCGGGGGCGCTCCTCGCCTCCTCGTCCTTCGCGCCCCCGGCGAGGGCCGCGGGAAGCGTGAACATCCTCTTTGACAGCTGGTCTACCCAGGTCCTGCTTTATAAGAAGCCTTCTTCTTTGCCGCCGAACTTCACGGGGACGTTTCCGGGGAGTGAGCCGGGAAGGCTGCGCACGCTTTTCGACACGATTGCGCGACTGGGATGGCGCGCGCATTTTACTGAGCCGCCGATTACCCCCTTCCAACTTGCCGGCGTTAATGTCTACGTCAGCTTGACGCGTTTCCTGCAGCCCGCCTTCGCCTATCAGAAGACGGAGCTCGATGCGCTGCAAAATTGGGTCGAAGCCGGTGGAAACGTCCTGTTGATGACGAATCATGGCGCCTCGGCCGGCAACCCTACCGATTGGACCGTCAACGACAATGATTTGGCCGCCCGGTTTGGCGTCTCGCTTTGGAATTACTTCGTGGGACCCGGAAGCGAAAGTCCAGTCGTCCCCGACTCGGCGTGCCTAGGCGACCCGCTACCGGTGCTGTCGATGTCCGTGCGCCATTCCCGGTACAGTCTCGGAGTGGAAAGGGTTTGGGCGCATGACTCGTGCTTGATCCAACGCACGGATCCTTTGATCGGCGACACGGCTACGGTCGTCGCATTTCCCGATGACGCTACGGCCTATAATCCCGCCAATGGGACGATCGTAACGCCGTTTCCGCCTTACTTCGGGCTAGAGGTCTCTCATGGGGCGGGAAAGGCGCTGGTTTTGGGAAACTCGGGATGGGTCGGGGATGAGGACACCTGTCAACCGGCGCCCGGGCTGATCCACCAGGCAAGCAATTTGCAGTTCGTCGTGAATTGCCTCAGCGTTCTGGGGGGTGCCCCTCCCATCAAGCTGCGCGATTAGGCGTTAGGGGAGAAAGCGCTTCCGGCCGAGGTCCAAAGCCTTCAGAAACCCGGATTTCGGGCTCATGGGACGACCAGGGTCATCGCAAGGCGAACGATTGGGAACCGGAAAACCCACTTTTCCGTGACTGCCCAGGTGACTTGAGGAACGCGGGCGGTTGCGCTGAGCGAATTCGAGCGCCGGCGTCACGACGTTTGCTCCTGCCGCCGCTTCATCCAGGCGAGCGTCTCGCCGCGCAGTCCCGCCGTGTCGAAGGCCAGCGTCAACCCGCCATAGATGGCGCCGCCCAGGCCGATCTGAAGCAGCAGCGTTGCAATCCCCGGCTCGAGGTCACGTAGCGGCGCAAGCGCAAGCGCCATGCCGAGCGTCGCAGCGATCGTCGCTGCGATGTCGCGGAGGCGCGGCCAGAACGGATTTTCGCGCGCCGCGAAAATCAGGGTCGCCACGAGCGCGGCGACATAAGCGCCGCATTGCGCGAGCGCCAGATTGCTCGCGTCCTTTCCCCATGGCAGCACCGCGAGCAGAGCGAGGCCGGCGGCGGCTGCGACGAGCGCCGCGGCGATCATCGGCGCCGTCTTCTTGGCGATCTGGAACACCGGATTGACGCCGAACAGGATCATGCCCATCGCGAAGAGGCCCGGCAGCTGCAAATCCAGATAATGGCTGAACGGCCCCCGATATTGGGAGGGCACGATGAGCAGCTCGATCGACGGCAGCACGTAATAGACGCCGACGCAGGCGGGCAGCAGCAGCGCCAGCACGATCGCCATGTTGCGTCCCACCTGCCGGCGCGCCCGGTAGGAGCCGTGGTTCTCATGCGCGGCGACGGCGATCTGAAAGAGCAGCACGTCAAGCGCCGACCCCAGCGCCTGGATGGCGCGCATGCCGAGATCGAAGGCGAGCGCGAATTGGCCGGTCTCGGCGAAGTCGTAGACGTCGGCGACGACGGAGCGCGTCGCGAGCGGGATCGCCTGATAGAGCAGGTGAGCGGCGACGATCGGCGCGCTGTAGCCGACGAGGGCCGCCACCATTTGGCGCCGCGCGGCGCGCGGCCTCGCATGCGTGTCCGCAAGCGAGGCGCGCGCGGCGACGACGGTTCCGGCCAGAGCGATGACGACGCCCGTCATGGCGACCGCCGCCGAGTGAAAGAGCAGGGCGCCGCCGCCGGTGAGCGCGAGGGACAGCACGTTCTTGACGAACACGAGTCGCCAGTAGAGGCCGTCCTCGAAGCGCGCGCGCACGAGCGCGGTCGAGTAGTCGTAGAGGCCGTTGACGACCGCGATGAGCAGCGCAAGCAGCAGCAGATCGCCGTTGAAGTCGAGCGTGGGGCCGAAGAGGCCGAACAGGAGGGTCGTGAGCGCGAGCCCCCCGGTCATGCACCAGAAGGAGAGGTCGAGACTCGCGCGCACGACCGGCTGCGTTTCCCGCACCTTGCTCGAATAGAAGCGCGTCGCAGACAGGCGCAGCCAGTCGAAGAGCGCCGTCTGCACGACCGCCGTGATCGAGAAGGCGAGCGCGAAGCGTCCATACTCCTCGGGCCCGAGATATTTGGCCACCAATAATCCGATCACGAAATTCGTGAGCGAATTGGCCAGGAAGGCGACGAGGACCTTCACTGACGACTCCTTCTCCCGCGAGGGGAGAAAGGGAGGCTTCCTGGCTCTTCAGTCTGTCGCGTTCGCGCGGCGGTCATCCTGGGACCGCCTGGCCCTGCGGCTTCCACAAGCCCGCTGCGCTGAGCTCGCGCAACGCCTGCGCGTCGCGCGGCGTCACGTCGGGATAGGCCGGGTCGACGGTCGCGGGGTCGAAGTAGCGCCATGAGCGCTGACATTTGATCCCGGGCGCGGGCGCGAAGGCGACCGCGACGTTCCTGACCTCAGGCAGGCGGAAGGCGTCCGCGCCCGGCTCGCCATCGGCCGCGAGGGCGATGTCCGAGGTGATGCACACCTCGGCGAAGTCTACGCCCTCCAGCGCCCGGTTCAGGTGCGGATCGGCGATGTGCACGACCGGCGCGGCCTCGAGCGACGAGCCGATGCGCTTCTGCGCCCGCGCGAGCTCCAGCGCGCCGGTGACGACGCTACGGATTTCGCGCACGACCTTCCACTTCTCAGCCAGCTCGTCGTCGCGCCAATGCGAGGGAACGTCCGGAAAGAGCTCCAGATGCGCCGAGACCGCGTCCGCATAGCGTGAGAGCCATGCTTCTTCCGCCGTGAAGACCAGGATCGGCGCGAGCCAGGTCACGACGCAGCGGAAGATCTGCTCGATCACGGCCAGGGCCGCCCTGCGCTTGAGGCTCGACGGCGGGTCGCAATAGAGCGCGTCCTTGCGAATGTCGAAGTAGAAGGCGGACAGGTCGGTGATCATGAAAGGCGTGAGCAGCGCCACGACCTTCTTGAAGTCGTAGGCCGCATAGGCGCGCCGGATCTGCTCGTCGAGCTCGACCAGGCGGTGCAGCATGAGCCGCTCGAGCTCCGGCGCATGTTCCAGGTCCTGCGGGCCGGCGCGGTAGTGCGCGAGCGTGCCGAGCATCCAGCGGATCGTGTTGCGGAGCTTGCGATAATTGTCGGTTACCGACTTCAATATGTCCGGGCCGATGCGCTGGTCGTCGGCATAATCGACGCTTGCGGCCCACAGCCGCAGGATGTCGGCGCCGAACTCCGAGAAGAGCTTCTCGGGCGCGAGCGCGTTGCGCTGCGACTTCGACATCTTGTGGCCCTTCTCGTCGAGCGTGAAGCCGTGCGTGAGCACGACGTCATAGGGCGCGCGACCCCGCGTGCCGCAGGACTCGAGCAGCGAGGAATGGAACCAGCCGCGATGCTGGTCGGAGCCCTCGAGATACATGACTTCGTCCTCGCCGCCGTCGCGGCGGCGGCGGATGTTCGCGAGCGTCGGGAAGGCCTGGGGGTCTTCGAGCACAAAGGCGTGGGTCGAACCGGAGTCGAACCACACGTCGAGCACGTCGGCGACCTTTTCGAACTCGGCGGGATCGTGGTCCGGCGCGAGGAAGCGCCGCGCCGCGCCCTCTTCGAACCAGGCGTCGGCGCCCTCCTTGCGGAAGGCGTCGATGATGCGCGCATTGACCCGTTCGTCGACGAGCGGCTCGTGCGTTCCCTTATTCACGAACAGGGCGAGCGGCACGCCCCAGGCGCGTTGACGCGACACGACCCAGTCGGGGCGATTGGCGATCATGCCGGTGATGCGGTTCTCGCCGGCCGGCGGCGCCCAGCGCGTGCGGGCGATTTCTTGAAGGGCGAGCGCGCGCAGCGTCGAGGACCGCGAGCCTCCAGGCTCGCCCCGG
Organism: Methylocystis sp.; assembly: GCA_035319645.1. Classification (GTDB taxonomy): domain Bacteria; phylum Pseudomonadota; class Alphaproteobacteria; order Rhizobiales; family Beijerinckiaceae; genus Methylocystis. The sequence goes on from DATHCI010000166.1 coordinate 6,250, forward strand.
CTCTGCGAGCCTGGAGGCTCGCGGTCCAAAGGACGATCCATCGCGATGAACCATTGCGGCGTATTGCGGAAGATCACCGGCTTCTTTGACCGCCACGAGTGCGGATATTGGTGCTTGAGCCGCCCGCGCGCGACGAGATTGCCCGCGGCGATGAGCGCGGCGATGACCGCGTCATTGGCGTCGCCCTTGTCGCCCTTCTCGGTCAGGACGCGCTTGCCTTCGAAGCCCGGGGCGTCGGCGGTGTAGAAGCCGTCCTCGTCGACCGTGTAGGGGATGCGCGTGTCAATTCCGCGTTCTGCGAGCAGGCGGCCGTTCGCCATCCAGATCTCGAAGTCGTCGCGGCCATGGCCGGGGGCCGTGTGCACGAAGCCCGTGCCGGCGTCGTCGGTGACGTGCTCGCCGTCGAGCAAGGGAACGTCGAACGCGTAACCGAGGCCCGCAAGCGGATGCGCGCAGACGAGTCCCGCGATTTCAACCGGCGAGACGTCGCGGATGCGATGGAAGTCTTCGACCTTCGCCGACTTGAAGACGTCCAGGGCGAGCTTGTCGGCGAGGACGAACTGCGCCCCGATCTTCGCCCAATTGTCTTGGGGCGCCTGCGTGACTTCGTAGAGGCCGTATGAAATTCTTTGCGAGAACGAGATCGCGCGATTGCCCGGCAGCGTCCACGGCGTCGTAGTCCAGATCAGGACCGAAGGACCCTGGCGCGTGGGAAAGGCGACGAACACTGTATCGCTCGTGTGGTCCTCATATTCCACCTCGGCTTCCGCGAGCGCGGTCTTTTCCACGACCGACCACATCACGGGCTTCGAGCCGCGATAGAGCAGCCCGTTGGCGGCGAACTTCAAGAGTTCGGCGGCGATGCGCGCCTCGGCCTCAAAGGCCATGGTCGAATAGGGGTTGTCCCACTCGCCTGCGACGCCCAAGCGTTTGAACTCGTCGCGCTGCACATCGAGCCACTTTTCCGCATAGGCGCGACATTCGCGGCGGAAGGCCACCATCGCCGCCGGATCGGAGAAGTCCGGCTTCTTCTTCCCTAAAGCGCGATAATGCTCCTCCTCGATCTTCCATTCGATCGGCAGGCCGTGGCAGTCCCAGCCGGGCACATAGGAGCAGTCGCGCCCGAGCATGCGGTGGCTGCGGGTCACAAGGTCCTTGAGGATCTTGTTCAGCGCATGACCAATGTGGATGTTGCCGTTGGCGTAGGGCGGGCCGTCATGCAGCACGAATTTGGGGCGGCCGGCGGAGGCCTCGCGCAGCTTTTGAGCGAGCCCGATCGCCTCCCAGCGGGCGAGGATCTTCGGCTCCTGCTGCGGCAGGCCGGCGCGCATCGGAAAATCCGTCTGCGGCAGATAGAGGGTTTGCGAATAATCGGCGGACGCCTTGGCGGCGGGGTCGTTCATGGCGAAAACCGGAAAGTTGCGGCGCGAAGCGCGCGCTTTGGCGAAAGATGAGACGAAACCGCGCGTCTTCAGGAGGCGCGAAACCCGGTCTCCGCGCGAGCTCTCTAGCTGCGAGCGCGGGCCGGGCGCATAATTCGTCTCATGGCGCGAAGGATCATGTTTCTGCCTTAGCAGGCGAAGGGGCCGACGAAAAGGGCCTTGTTGGCGCTGCGGGCGCAATGCTACCTTGCATTACGGATTAATCGGCGGCTTGAGAGAGGCTATGTCGCCCCCCCAAACATATCTCCCCAGCAATCGGAGCTCGAGGCTCTGTTGGGAGCGATTTCCGGACCGGTCAAGTCGCCGTCAAAATTTCCGAGCGCTCGCCTCAGTGTGGAAATGCTAAAAAATCTTTCCTCCAGCTTCTCAAAAAAGGAAATTGAAGACCTCGTGTCAAAGGGTCCGTCTGTCAGCCCAAATCAAAAATATTTGAGCGGCGACGAGACCGAGAGCGTTGGACGGCTGGCCAGGGTCTCTTTGCACGCAGAGAAAATATTTGGGGATCATGACAAGGCGGCGCATTGGCTGCGAAAGCCATCTCGCGCTCTTGACCAGCAGGCGCCGATTGACCTGCTGCATTCGGAAATCGGCGCCCAAATTGTGATCGATCTATTGAATCAGCTCGCATACGGCATGTTCATATAAATGAGCATGCAGCTCTGGCGCATCTCCAACTATGACGATTTGCAGGGCGTGGGCGGGCTTTTGGCTTCTGCTCGATGGCGCAATGCGCCCCGCGCCATCGTTTACGCCGCGGAATCGCCCGCGGGCGCCCTTGTCGAAGTCCTCGTCCATTTCGATCGCGAGGACTTGCCCGAGGATCTTCAACTCATCGAGATATCCGTCGACGACGACGCCTCTACCGATTCGGCAGGAGAGCGGCGTCTTTCTCACTTTTGGCGCCACGACCTTGCGGAGACGCGCAGAATCGGCGACATCTGGCTCGGGGAGGAGAAGAGCCTCGCGCTGCGCCTGCCGTCGGTGATTTGTCCCCGCACCTGGAATTTCCTCCTCAATTCGCGCGATCCGGAGTCATCTCGCATGCGGGTCGTCAGCGCGGAAAAATTCCCCTTCGACGGCCGGCTCAAGTAGGCTCTCTACCCCTTCGGCCTGAACGCTCTGACCACCGCAGGGTCGGTCTCGATCCGCGCCGCGCCGATGAGGTCCAGACAATAGGGCACGGCGGGCATGACCGCGTTGAGGCAAAGCTCGATTGACGCCGGCTTCCCCGGTAGGTTGATGATGAGGCACTTGCCGCGATGCGCCGCGAGCTGGCGCGACAGGATCGCCGTCGGCGCCTGTTCCAGCGACGCCTTGCGCATGAGCTCGCCGAAGCCCGGCAGTTCGCGCGGCGCCGCGGCGAGCGTCGCCTCGGGCGTCAGGTCGCGCGGCGACGGACCGGTGCCGCCGGTCGTCACGATCAGATCGCAGCCGGCCTTGTCAGCGAGGTCGATCAGCGTGTCGCGCACGCTCTCGAAACCGTCGGGGATGACGCGCCGCTCCAGCCGGAACGGCGTCGTCAGCGCCTTGTTGAAATAGGCCTCGATCGCGGGACCGCTTAGATCCTCATAGACGCCGGCGCTGGCGCGGTCGGACGCTGTGACGACGCCGATGACGGCGCTTACCGGAGGAGGGCTCAAATGCGGCTCGCTCCGTCAGGCGACGGGCGGGGCGCTGCGCGCGCCCGGAAATTCGATGACGCGCCGCTCGCCCGCGGCCAAGATCGCGCGCCGCTCCTCGATCGCCCGCCGCGTCTGGTCGAGCGCGAGCGTGACGAGATGCAGCCCATGGCCGCCCACGTTCCGCAGCTTGCGGTCGCCGAGCACTTTCATCATCGCGTCATTGGCCTCGCGCTCCAGCGCGTCGAGCTCGGCGAAGCTTTCAGCGCCGCGCGCCGACCGCAGGAGCTCGAGAAGACTTTCGGTGAGCTCCTCCACGTGCTCGTGCGCGCCTTCGTTGAGGCGGCTCGCGAGCGCTGCGGCGCAGGAGCCGATGAGCGACAGAAACATCGCGCCGATGTAAATGAAGTCGCTGTAACGCTCGAAGAAGTCGCGCTCGTTGTCGTCGAGATAGTCGATGGCGCCCTGGTGCACGGGAATGGCGCCGCCGCGATCCGTGGAGGGCGCCTCGATCGCCGTGGCGATCGGAGCCGCGCGCGCGATCGAGCCGCGATGCGAGAAGAACAGCCGCGTCACCGTCGCCGCCACCTCGTCGCGCAGGCTGCTGCGCGCCATGAGCAGGACGCTGACGCTGAGGCTCTCGACCGCGGCGGCCGGGCGCGGCGGATCGCCGCCGAAGGCGCCTTCCTCGATCTCCATCGGCTCCAGCGCCGGGAAGCGCTTCGATATGGCCTTGGCTTCCTTGATCGCGATGAACGTCGGCGACTTCTTCGTCGCGCCGCTGACGGCGTTCACGATGGCTTCGGCGAGCGCCGTTTGCTGAGGCGTCGCGGCAAAGACGGCGTCGACCTTGTTCTCCTCGATCGCGCCGCGCACGTCGCTCGGCGAGAGGGAGACGAGGGTCACCGCTTGCGCAGGGACGTCATACTGCTCGAGGATCGCCTGCAACAGTCGCGCATTAGGGTCCATGGCGCCGATCTCATGGACGACGCCGATGCGCTTGCCGCGCAGATCGGTGACCTTCTTGAGCTTCGACGCGGGCGGCGCGAGCAGCAGGGCGGCGTTGCGATGCAGAATCGCGATCACTTGCGCGCTTGTCGTCATCGCGACGTCGCCGCGCATGACGGCGAGGTCGGCCTTGCCGGAGTCGATCATGGTCGCTGCGGCGGCCGAGTCCGCGACGGGGAGGGAGCGCAGGCTGATCTGCTTGTGCTCTTCCGCGAAGAGGCGCTCCGCGGCGTTCATGAGACGCTGGTCCTCGGCGACCTGCGGCACCGCTACGACGAGCGTCGTCGGGCGCTGATAGAAGTACAGAGCCGCCGCCGCTCCGCCGACTGCGACGAGCAGGGCCGCCACCGTGGCAAAAAGGGTCTTACGCATGACGCCGTCGCAGTCTCGTTTCTCCCGCCCCAGATTGCAAGTCTGGCTTTCCTTGCCAAGATCCCAAACCTTTGCGGCGCGAAAAAGGCTCAGCATCGGCCCCTTCAAAGAAGGCGCCGGTCGGCGCTTCGTCAAGGCGCCGCGCCAGTCGACGTCCCTTTTAAGGCGCGACGAAGGCGACGCGGGCTTGCGGACCTTGAGACCGCAGGTCGTGGAAGATACGTCACATTTCCTTCGCGATATTGATAAGGACCGAGATTAACCGAGGGAGGTCTTCAAGTCGTTCTGGGGGGATCGCATGACGGATCTGCTGAACAAAACCATGGGCGCCGCTGCGGCTCTCGCTCTTTCCGCGCAACCGCTGTCCGCGCAAACGCTCGGCTACGGGTCGGCGCCGGTCTTTTTCAACGGGCCCGCGGGCTATCCGTTCAACTCCAATCCCGCCCTGGTGCGCGCGCAGCCCAATCCGACTTCCGACGTCGCGCCCTATGCGAGCCAGTTCGTGGACGACTTCGCGTTCGGCCAGCGCTTCGAGGGGTCGATCACACAGGCGTTGCGCAACGCGGTGAAATACGTCTTCGTGATCTTCAACGAGAACCGGTCGTTTGATCACGAATACGGCACGTTCCCCGGCGTGAACGGCCTCTATTCCGATGGCGTCAACCCGCGCTCGCCGGCGAATACGCCTGGCTACACCCAGACCTATACGGATAAGCTCAGCGGCGCGACGGTGACCGTGCAACCCTTCCTGATCGGGCCGCAGCAGAACGCCAATGTGATCGACAGCCTCGATCACTCCCACACCGGCCTCGCCACGAAGCTCGATGTCGTGAATGGCGTTCCGCAAATGGACAAGTTCGCGTACGACCAGTACGTCAAATACGCAACGGGCGCCACGCCGACGACCGCCGGCGAAAAGGAGGGCGCTCAGTTCGCTCGGCTCGTGATGTCGCACATCGACTGCAACACGATCCCGTTCTTCTGGTATTACGCCAGCCGCTTCACGATCTTCGACAACATCTTCGCGACCGAGGACACGCCCTCGACGCCGAACGCGATCGCGATGATCGCCGGCCAGTCCGGCGAAACGCAATGGGTCAAGCACGGCAATACCGGCGCGACCGCGACCGTCGAAAGCTCCGTCTGCGGAGTTTCGAGCGGCTCGGGCACGCTGGTCCCGCCGCCCATCGTCGGCGACTCGCAACCGTTCTATGGCTCGGAATTCGACGGCACGACGTCGAATCGCGAGCCGGCCAGCTGCAACGACGGCTATTCGCTCACCAATATCACGAGCGTGCTGACCTTCGCCAGCATTCCGCTGACCTTGCAAGGCTCGAGCATAGAGTCGACCATGGCGACGGATCGCAACCCCTCCGTCGATCTGGCCGACATCCAGAATGACATTCCTTATATCGCGGCGGCGGGCCAGACTCCCGTGGCCTGGCGCTGGTATCAGGAAGGCTACGATCACGAGCCGACCGACCCGGCGGGCGTCACGACCAACAGCAGCTTCGTCAGCCATCACGACGGCGCGCAATATTTCGGCTACATCGCCGACAATCCGTCGCTCAGCTCCAGCCTCAGGGGCCTCGGCGACTTCTTCAACGACATCGCCAACGGCAATCTCCCGCCTGAGGGCGGCGTCATCTATATCCGTGGCGGCTACACCAACATCCAGGGATTCACGCCCGCGATCCAGAACTCGAACTGGCCGACGAGCGGCGCATTGGCGGGAACCGCGGCGACGAATCCGAACATCGCCGCGATCAACGCCGCGAAGTCGGGCGACGACAACCATCCGAGCTACTCCGACGCCTTCATCTCTGAGGCGCTCGCGGCCCGCGTGATCAACGCAGTGGCCGGCAATCCGACGCTGTGGAGCCAGAGCGCGATCATCATCACCTATGACGAGTCCGACGGCCTTTATGACCATGTGCCGCCGCAGATTCTGTCCTATGGCCCGGACGGCCTGCCGCTCGCGCGCGGCATACGCATTCCGCTGATACTGATCTCGCCCTACGCTCACGCGCATGCGGTGTCGGACGCCATCGGCGATCACAATGCGATCATCGAGACGATCAACACGATCTTCAACCTGCCGCCGCTCTCGACGCTCCCCGACGAAGCCGCGGCTCTCGCCGCGGGCAATTCGCCGGCGTTCAACCAGTTCGGGCCGGCGGGCTTCCAGCAGCAATATCTCGGGCCGCGCGACACGCCCTCGCCCGCGACGCAAAGCCTGCTGTCGGGCTTCGACCTCGCGCGTCTCCTCGGCATCGCGCCGCCGCTGCCGGCCTCGCTGGCGACGATCCCCTCGTCCGTCGTGAACAGCATGCCGCATTATGGCGGCGCCGGATGTTCCGCGATTGGCGTCACGCCGGTGCTTCCCCAGGGCGCTTCGGCTGACTTCGCGCCGCCCGCGGGCTTCAACACGCTGCCGTCGACGCTGCCGAACTTCAACTGACCGGCGCGGTCTCTTTGTCGACAGTCTCTCGGACGACACGGGGGCTCGCGCCGAACCGGCGCGGGCCCATCGCTTTCAGCGCGGTGACGCGCCTGCCGGGATAAGGAAAGAGGATATCGTGCGCCCTTGGAGAGCCGCTCTATTGATCGCAAGCGCCTGTTTGCTGGCGTCGCCCAGCTCTTCCGGGGAGCTTCTCGACCGGGTCAAGGAGCGAAAGACCGTGACCTGCGCGGCCGTCGCGCGCGCAGGCCTCGCCAGGCTCGTCAAGGGCGAGTGGCGAGGATTGCTGATGGACTATTGCCGCGCGATCGCCTTGGCGACTCTGGGCCAGGAAGGAAAGGTCGACTTCCTCGAGCTCGAAACTCCCAAGCAATATGATCAGGCTCGCGCCGGCGAGGCGGAAGTTCTCTTCGTCACCGGAACCGAGCTCGTGGAGCACGATCTCGCGGGCGCGCTCTTGCCGGGCCCCGTCGTCTTTCGGCAGACGCATGCGGCGCTTGTCGAAGAGGACTCGCCCATTCGCAGGCTCGACGACATCGCAGAGAAGACGGTCTGCCTCCTACAGGGCTCCGGAGCCACGAAGTCGCTCGAGGACTGGGTGACGCGCAACAAGCTGAACGTTTTGCGGGAGCCCTTCGAAGAGCCGGTGGAGCTGCTCGACGCCTTCAACGTGCGCCGCTGCTCCGTGGCCGTCGGCGAGGAGACCGAATTGGCCGAGATCAAGGCGCGCAAGGGCGTGCAGCGCTTCTCGAGCCGCATTCTTCCCGACAAGCTCGCGGTCTTTCCGATTTTCGCGGCGACTCCGGCCAGGGATCCGAAGTGGTCGGCGATCGTCGCCTATACGATCATGGCGCTTGAAGCCGCCGAGAGGCCCCAGACCGATTGGGCGAACGGCGGCGCGCAGGCCTTTCCCGTCGCCGGCGCAGCGCTCGGGCTCGACGCGGAATGGCGGAAGCGTGTCATCGAGGCTTTTGGCGGGCGCGGGGCGATCTACGACCGCAACCTCGGCGCTCGATCGCCGTTTCAATTGCCCCGAGGCGTCGACGCGCTTTGGACCAGCGGGGGCTTGGGCGCGCCTCCCTTTGTCGAGTGAGAATCTTGCCGGACCGGCCTCAATCCGTGACAAAAATGTCACGCCGCGCCGGGAATTGAGCAAGTCGAAGCTTGCCTTCGCATTTTGTTAATAATCGGTCATTTGTCGCGCCTAACCGAGGAGCGAAGCCGGCGTCCTCGCGTCTCGGACAGGCGCCGGCGCCACCTCATGCGCGGAGTTAACCCGTGATCGTACGTGACCTGCGATTGTCTTTCGCCGCCGCCGCGCTGGCGGTCGCAAGCGGCCCCTCCTTGGCCGCGGACCTCCCCTCGCTCAAGGCGCCGCCGCTGCCGATCGCGCCTCCGCCCCTGTGGACCGGTTTCTACGCCGGCCTCAACGCGGGCTACGGTTTCGATGCTGGAGCCGGCTCCTTCTTTACGGGTTCTCCGGCCGCCATCACAGCCACGCCTCCGCAACCGGACGTGACGCTGGGATCGGGCCTGCCGGGCAGCCTCTATCCGACCGTCAGCGGGTTCCTGGGCGGCGGCCAAGTGGGCTACAACTGGCAAGTCGGCGACCGCTTGGTCCTGGGCGTCGAAGCCGATATCCAGGGTCGCGCCGGTGGTTCTTCAAGCGTGACTTCCGCCGCCGTCACAAACGTCGACGCGTTTCTTGGCGCTTTCCCGATCCGGACCTTTCGCGCGGCGTCTGCGCAAAAGGAGTCGGACTGGGTCGGCACGGTGCGCGGCCGCCTCGGCTACCTCTTCACGCCCCAGCTGCTGGTCTACGGGACGGGCGGTCTCGCTTACGGCGACGCGCAGCTGTCGAGCAGCACGCTGGCCGTGCAGAATGCGCTCATTCCCGCAGAAGTGGACGCCGGCGGCGGGTATTCTTCCGACACGCGCATCGGCTGGACGGTCGGCGCCGGCGCGGAGTGGATGTTCCTGCCGCAGTGGAGCGCCAAGGTCGAGTATCTCTATTATGACCTCGGAAATGTCGGCCTGAATTACTCGACGCTCACGACGTTCACCAATTTCGGCAATGTCGCCCCCGGTCTCGTCCTCAACGTCACGAGCCGCTTCAACGGACATATCGCGCGCGTCGGCGTGAACTATCACTTCAGCTTGGGCGGCCCGGCGCCGGTCGTCGCCAAATATTGACCGAGTCGACTTTCGGCGCCGGGGGCGCTCCAGCGACAGGCTTTCGCGGAGCGCTCTCGGTCAGCGGATCGAGCGCGACCAGAGCCTGTTCGCCGAGGACAATTCTCGGCGAGCAGGCGAGCTGATATTGCCAAGGCCTTCTCTTCGCGCGATAGCGGGCTGCTCGTATCGTTTCCTTGGAGGCCGCAGCCTTGCCCAGCCTGATCCGTTTCCTGGCCACGATAGGCGTGCTGGCCGCGCTCGGCTATGGCGCGATGATCGCGCTCGTGACCTTCGTGACGCCCGAGCCGCGCGAGATGTCGCATAACATCCCGCCAGCGCGCCTCAACAAATAGGCGGCGTCGTGGCCGCGCCCGCCCGCGCCCTGCGCCAGCTGGATCTCTTCATCGAATCGCTCGCCGCCGAACGCGGCGCGGCGCGCAATACGCAGGACGCCTACCGCCGCGACCTCTCCGACTACATCGACTATCTCGCCCGCGCGCGTAGCGAGCCGGCGCTCGCGACGATCGACAGCCTGCGCGACTATCTGGGGGCGCTGGCGGCGCGCGGGATGTCCGGCGCGACGCTGGCGCGGCGGGTTTCGGCCCTGCGGCAGTTCCACAAGTTTCTCTATGTCGACCGCCTCCGGGCCGACGACCCAGCAACGGCGCTGGAGGGCCCGCGCAAGGTCAAGTCCGCGCCGAGCGTCCTCTCCGTGGCCGAGGTTGACCGCCTGCTCGCCGTCGCGCGCGAGGGGCTCGACGACGAAAGTCGTCCGGCGGGCGAGCGGCTGCGCGCCGCGCGCCTCTACGCGCTTTTGGAGACGCTCTACGCCAGCGGGTTGCGCGTCAGCGAGCTCGTGTCGCTGCCAAAGAGCGCGGCGCGCGCCCGCGACCCGTTCATCACGATCAGGGGCAAGGGCGGGCGGGAGCGGCTCGCGCCGCTGTCTTCCCACGCCAAGCAGGCGATCGCCGCCTATCGCGCGCTGCTCGACAGGCAGTATCCTGGCCTCGCGGCGACGCCCTATCTCTTCCCGTCCGACGCCGACGCCGGTCATCTTACCCGCCAGGCCTTCGCGCGCGACCTCAAGACGCTGGCCGCCGCCGCTGGCCTGCCGGCGGCGAGCGTCCATCCCCACGCGCTGCGCCACGCTTTTGCGAGCCATCTGCTGCAGAACGGCGCGGATCTGCGCGTGGTCCAGGAGCTCCTCGGTCACGCCGACATTTCGACGACGCAGATCTACACGCATGTTCTGGACGAGCGCATGCGGGCGATGGTCCGCGATCTGCATCCGCTCTCGGACGGCGAGGAGCAAGGTTGAGGCCGCCTTCGGGAGAGGACCCTCCGGGGAATTCCCTATTTGCAAAATTGTCGAGCCGCTGTTATCTGAAGCCTCATAGCGCGCCGATCGGCGCGCTATCAAGCTTTTCAACTGTTTACGACTTTTGGGCCGCGCCGGCCGCAAGCTCCCGCCTGGGAGCGCATCGCTTCGTCACGCCGCGCTCCGCGCGGGCGAATCGTCCAGAAGTCGGAAACGCCCGCAACACAAGCCCCAAGCCGGCGCCGCTCCGACATGGAGCCCCCCAGGAGAAAATATGACAGCCGCAACAGCGCAGCGCGCCCCGACGCGCGAGGATTTCGCCGCCCTGCTCGACGAGAGCTATGGCGGCTCCGAGGCTTTCGAAGGTTCAGTCATCAAGGGTCGCGTCGTCGCGATCGAAAAGGACGTCGCCGTCATCGACATCGGCCTCAAGACGGAAGGCCGTGTCCCGCTCAAGGAATTCACCGGCTATGGCCGCGATCCCGCCCCGCAGGTCGGCGAGGAGGTCGAGGTCTATCTGGAGCGCGTCGAGAACGCGCTCGGCGAGGCCGTCATCTCGCGCGACAAGGCCCGGCGGGAAGAGAGCTGGGTCAAGCTCGAGAAGGCCTTCGAGAACAACGAGAAGGTCGACGGCGTGATCTTCAACCAGGTCAAGGGCGGCTTCACCGTCGACCTCGACGGCGCCGTGGCGTTCCTGCCGCGCAGCCAGGTCGACATCCGCCCCATCCGCGACGCCGCGCCTTTGATGAACGTGCCGCAGCCGTTCCATATCCTCAAAATGGACCGGCGCCGCGGCAATATCGTCGTCTCGCGCCGCACCGTGCTCGAGGAGACGCGCGCCGAGCAGCGCCACGAGATCGTCGCGAATCTTGAAGAGGGCAAGGTCATCGACGGCGTGGTCAAGAACATCACCGACTACGGCGCCTTCGTCGACCTCGGCGGCATCGACGGCCTGCTGCATGTGACCGACATCGCCTGGCGGCGCGTCAACCATCCGTCAGAGGTGCTGACGATCGGCCAGCAGGTCAAGGTCAAGATCGTCAAGATCAATCACGAGACGCACCGCATCTCGCTCGGAATGAAGCAGCTGCTCGAGGACCCGTGGCAGGGCATCGAGGCGAAATATCCGGTCGGCGCGCGCTTCCACGGGCGCGTCACAAATATTACCGACTATGGCGCCTTCGTCGAGCTCGAGCCCGGGATCGAAGGTCTCGTGCACGTCTCGGAAATGTCCTGGACCAAGAAGAACGTGCATCCCGGCAAGATCGTCTCGACCGGCCAGGAGGTGGACGTGCAGGTGCTCGAGGTTGATCCGGTCAAGCGCCGCATCTCGCTGGGCTTGAAGCAATGCCTGCAGAACCCGTGGGAGGCCTTCGCCGAGAAGCACCCGGTGGGCTCGACGGTCACCGGCGAGGTCAAGAACAAGACCGAGTTTGGTCTGTTCATTGGCCTCGACGGCGACGTGGACGGCATGGCCCATCTCTCCGATCTCGACTGGAACCGGCCCGGCGAGCAGGTCATCGAGGAATATAAGAAGGGCGACATCGTCACGGCGCGCGTGCTCGACGTCGACACCGAGAAGGAGCGCATCTCGCTCGGCGTCAAGCAGCTCGCGAGCGACCCCTTCGCGACCGCCTCGACCGAGGACGGCGGCTCGGTGGACCTCAAGAAGGGCGCGGTGGTCACCTCCGAGGTCGTCGAGATCAAGGAGGGCGGCATCGAGGTGAAGATCGTCGGCACGGATCTGACGACCTTCATCAAGCGGGCCGAGCTCGCGCGCGATCGCGGCGACCAGCGCCCGGAGCGCTTCGCGGTCGGCCAGAAGGTGGACGTGCGGGTGACGCAATTCGACCGCAAGGCGCGCAAGATCGCGGTGTCGATCAAGGCGCTGGAAGTGGCCGAGGAGAAGGAGGCGATCGCCCAATACGGCTCCGCCGACTCCGGCGCCTCGCTCGGCGACATCCTGGGCGCAGCGCTGAAGGCCCGCGCCGAGACGCCGAAGAGGGAAGGCGAGGAGTGAGGGTTTTTCCCCCGCCTGCTGAAGTTTCGAAGCGCCGCGGGAGACCGCGGCGCTTTTTTGTTCGACTTTAGGGATCGAACTGCGCACTGGACGAAGTGTCTATTCTATCTATAATAGATAATGTCGGAGTGCCGAGTCATGAAAATAACCTCCACCGAATTCCAGCAGAACGTCGGGCGGTACCAGGACGCGGCCCAGCACGCGCCGGTCGTGATCACCAAGAACGCGCGCCCTCATACGGTGCTCGTCTCGGCGACGCTGTTCGAACTGTTCGTCAAAGGCCGCACCGCGCGAAAAATAGAGGAGCTGGACGACGACACGCTGGCCGCCATCGCGAAAGCGGAAGTTCCCTCAGAATGTGACGAACTGAACGGCCTGCTCAAAGACTGGACGCCATGAGCCTGCCGACTCCTCGGCCGGGTTTGGTAATTGGCTATGCCTATCTCTGGGCGCATGAGCGCCAGCTCGGCGCAGATGAGGGGGTCAAGGATCGCCCCTGCGCAATCATCGCGGCGCGGCAGATGATCGCCGGTCGCGAGGTCGTCACAGTGTTGCCGATCACGCATAATCCGCCAGCAGACCCGGAGGACGCCATCGAGATTCCGGCGATGGTCAAGCAGCATCTCGGTCTTGATGCGCAACGCTCCTGGATAGTCGTGAACGAAACAAACGACTTCCTTTGGCCGGGCGCCGATCTGCGGCTCGCACCCGGCAAATCGCCCCGCGTTTCGACTATGGGATGCTCCCGCCAAAGTTTTTCGCCCACGTCAGAAGCAGGGCCTTGGAGGCAAACGCTCGGCGTCGACTGACGCGCGTGCCGCGCTCCGAATAAGCGCGTGCCTTCCGCGGGGAAGCGACTTGGACTCACTTTATCATCGCGCCATGGATCGTCAGGAGATCATCGCCAGGCTCAAAGAGCACGAGCCCGCTTTGCGGGCGCAGGGCGTGGCGCACGCCGCGCTTTTCGGCTCCAGGGCGCGCGGCGACCATCGCCCCGAGAGCGACATTGACATCATGATCGAGATC
>DATHCI010000167.1:0-24259 GCA_035319645.1 Methylocystis sp.
GATCGACCCGCTGCGCGACAGGAGCTGGGACCTGACGACGGCGAAGACCGTGCCGACGAGCTTGACCTTGAGGTGAAGCTCAAACCCTCGCCTCCGCCGCATGTTCGCCGAGCATCTCGACCGGTGGGGCCTGACGCCGGACGGCGCCCCCATCGTGACGCGCAGCGGGCGTCTTCTCCCTGTCAGACAGGGCGAGGTTCCGGCGATGCTGAAACTCGCATCGGCGGAAGAGGGAGGAGCGGGCGCAGCCCTGATGTCCTGGTGGAACGGCGACGGCGCGGCCCGCGTCCTGGCGACCTCGGGCGACGCGCTGCTGCTCGAGCGCGCCCAAGGGCATAGGTCGCTCGCCGATATGGCGACGAGCGGGCAGGATGACGAAGCAAGTCGACTCATCTGCGGGGTCGTCGCCAAGCTGCACGCGCGGCGCGGAGATCCCCCTCCAGGGCTTGTCCCGCTCAATCGCTGGTTCCGAGAGCTCGAGCCCGCCGCGGCGCGACGCGGGGGAATACTGACAAGGGCCGCCGCTGCGGCGCGCGAGCTGCTCGCCGCCCCGCAAAACAACCGAGCGCTTCATGGCGACATTCATCACGACAATATTTTGGACTTTGGCGAAGGCGGCTGGCGCGCGATCGATCCAAAGGGTCTGATTGGCGAACGCGGCTTCGATTACGCGAACATGTTCTGCAATCCGAATCATGACATCGCGACCGAGCAAGGGCGTCTTGCGCGTCGAGCCGCCATCGTCTGCGAGGCGTCGGGCCTTTCGCGCGAGCGGCTGCTGCAATGGGTCCTCGCCTATGCGGGGCTTTCCGCGGCTTGGCTGATCAGCGACGGCGAGGATCCGCAGCTGCCGCTCGCCGTCGCGGAAGCGGCGGCCGAGCTCGTTCCTCATTGAGTTCTGCAAGAGCGGAAGTCGGAGTTTTGCGCCGCTCCGCTCAGGACCCGCTTACGCCCGGATGAACGATTTCTCGACCAGATAGTCGAGGATGAGATCGGAAGCTTCTTCTGCGCTCTGGCTCACGGTCTCGAAGCGCAGCTCTGGACTCTGCGGCCGCTCGTAGGGCTGGTTCACGCCGGTGAAATTGGCGATCTCGCCCGCGAGCGCGCGCTTATAGAGGCCCTTGGGATCGCGCGCGATGCAAGCTTCGAGCGGCGCGTCGACGAAGATCTCGATGAACTCGTCCTCCTCCATGAGCTCGCGCACGAAGCGCCGGTCCGCCGCGAAAGGAGAGATCAGCGCGCAGAGCACGATGAGTCCGGCGTCGACCATCAGCTTCGCGACTTCCGCGACGCGGCGGATATTCTCGACTCGATCGGCCTCCGTGAAGCCGAGGTCCCTGTTGATGCCGCTCCTGATATTGTCGCCGTCGAGCAGCGCCGTGTGCGCGCGGCGTGCGAAGAGCTTCTCCTCCACGAGATTGGCGATCGTCGATTTCCCGGCTCCCGAGAGGCCGGTGAACCAGAGAATCGCCGGCTTCTGCCCTTTCAGCGCCCCACGCTCGATCTTGCCGATCGAAAGCCGCTGACGGAAGAGATTTGTGGCGCGCCGCAGCGGAAAGGCGATCATGCCCCATGCGACCCTCGCGCCGCTCGCGCGGTCGAGGAGATGGAACGAGCCCGTTCTCGGGTTGCTCTCGAACGCGTCGATTGCGATTTGCCGCGAGAGCGCCAGATTGCAGAAGCCAGCTTCGTTCGGCTTCAGCGTTTTTGCGGCGAGCTTCATCTGCGTTTCGACGTCGAGCCGATGCTTGATTTCCGTAACGACAGCTTCCGAATAGCGGGCGTTGGCCTCGAGCAGATAGGAGCGTCCCGGCAGCAGCGCGTCGTCGCTCATCCAAATGAGCGTGGCGGCGAACTGGTCGACGACGGGCGGGCGTTCCAAGGGGCGGCAGAGGACGTCGCCGCGCGACGCGCCGAGATCGCCATCGAGCACGATCGAGACGTAATCCGATTCGCCGGCGGCTTCGCGCTCGGCGCCGCCCCCGATAACGCGCGCTCTGACGCCCGACGCTGCAACCATGACCTCGTCTCCGGATTGCAGACGCCCGGACAGGAGCGTTCCGGCGAGGATGTGGCCGGAATCGGAATGGCTCGACTCCTGCACCAGGAGTCGCATTGGCCGCTCGGCGGAGCCCCCGGCGGCGATCCCTTGGAGCAGGGCGACCAGCGGCGGCCCTTCCCGCCATTCCATCTTCGCGGATGGCGAGGAAATATTGTCGCCCTGGCGCGACGACATCGGAACCGCGCGCTTCGCGTCAAAGCCTTTGATGGCTCCAAAGCGCCGGAAGTCCGCCACGATTTTTTTGAACAGGTCGCAGTCGAACCCCACGCGATCCATGTTGTCTACAACCGGCACGACATGGGTGACGCCGAGCAGCGAGGCGGCTGCCGCCTGCCAGCGCGTTTCGGGCCCGACGCCTTGACGCGCGTCGACGAGCAGGATCGCGACATCGACGTCGGCGGCCAAATTCGCCATTGTGCGCAAATCGCCTGGGCAGTCGACGACGATGAATGCATGCTCGACCGCGGCCTCTTCCTTGGGCTCGAGGCGGCTCGAGGCCCGGGCGGCTCGATCGCCCAGTTCGAGCAATCGGCGCACGAACGCCGCCCGCGCTTCGTCGTCGCAGCCGCAGACGATCAGCTTGAGCGGGCGACCGCCTCTCCGGCGACTTTTGACTTCTGCATTCACGTCGTGATTTCGGCGCGGCTCGCGGCGACCGGCTTCATCGGCTCGCCGACCAGGGGCCGCGGCGCCGGCGCGGTCAAGCGGCCTCTTCCACCGCCGACTTCACGGTCAGGAACACATCGAGATCCTGCTCGAGCAGGATCTCCGCTTCCGGCAGGATCCTCAGCTCTTCCGCGAGCGCGGTCATCTTCGAGAAGACGGGCAGCGTCGGGAGAACGCCTCTCGGCTCGCCCATGAGCGTCTCCAGGTCTTCCAGGAAAATCTCCTGCTGCGGGCGCACGCCGACGATGGCGAAGGCCGACAGCGCCTGAAGCGCCTTCGCAACCGCGCCCTTGGGGGGCGGATCATTGATTTGTTCCGCGGTCAGCTGGCGCGTCAGCGGATTGGTGAGCACGCCGATCGCCTCCTTGCTCATCTGATCGAAGGCGCGCCGGAGGGATTTGCGATCCGGCTCGATCCCCTGCGCGAACTCGATGGCGGCGCGATAGCTCACGAAATCGCGCGGCCCGAGCAGCTTGTCGCCGAACTGGGCGGAGTGCTTCAGCGTCAGCAGACGCTCCGCGAGCTCGCAATAGGGGTCGTGGATGAGCGTCACGAGCCGGAACTGGTCATGCAGGAAGTTCTCGTAGCTACGAAAGGCGAGCCGGCCGCTGACATAGATCGACGAGGCGTTGTTGAGCTGCATGATCTGCAGCGCCGTCTCGCGTCCGTGCCGCTCGACGCCCTTATGGAAGAACTGGAATTTCGGCTCCACGGTCTCGTCCAGCCGCCACAGCGGAAAGAGATGCGTCTCCAGCCGGAAGATCCGTTGTTGCGTCACCTCGGAGAGCTCGCGGCGGCGGTAGATCATGACGCCCGTGTCCGCGTCATAGAGCTCGATCCTGTGCTCCTGCGAGAGGCCGGGGAGCACGCCGGTGTCGACCGTGAAGCCGCAACGGCCGTTGGCGTGGCGTCCGGCAAGCACCAGTGCCGGCCGCTCCTCCACGCAGTGCAGCTGCGTGAAGTTGCCGCCGTCGTCCATAATCTTGAGGGTCGGCGACTTCGTGTAGTCGTCGGGCACCAGATAGCCGACGATATGATCGCCCCGGTCCGCTTCAACGTTGAACAACATATGTTGGACGCCCGATTTGCCTGCGTGAACCCCGCGACGCGGCTCTAGCCGAGCGCGAAGCGCCGCGAGTAAAGCGACAAACCGGGGTGAAAATAAGGATCATCGCGAATAATCTCGCTCCACCGGCGCCGAAATTCCTCCCGCTCGCGCGCGTAGACGCTCATTGGACGGGTTCGCGCCCCCCCGCGCGACGCGGATTCCCTGTGCAACAAGCGCGCCGCGGGCAGGTAGAGCGCCGGCCAGCCCCGAGCTGCGAGCCGCAGGCAAAGGTCGACGTCGTTCGACTCGACCGGAAAGCTCTCGGCGTCGAAGCCGCCCACCGCCTCGAATTTCCGCCGCTCGACGGCGAGGCAGGCGCCGGTGACGGCAGAGGTCTCGTGCGGAAGCAGATTGCGGCCGAGCCAGGAGGGCGCGTCCGGCGGCAGCAGCGCTTCGAAGTGTCCCGCCTCCTCGCCGAGCCCGACGACCACGCCCGAATGCTGGACCTGCCCGTCGGGAAAGAGGAGGAGGCCGCCGACCGCGCCGACCGTGGGGTCGAGCGCGCCGGCGCAGAGCCGCTCCAGCCAGTCGGGCGCCAGGACCTCCGTGTCGTTGTTGAGGAACACCAGGACGTCGCCACGCGCCGCGCGCGCGGCGTCATTGTTGAAGCCCGCGAAGTTGAAGGGCTCCGGCCGCTCCAGCACGCGCACCCGCGGATCGCAACTCGCCACGCGCAGGATCTCGAGCGCCGCTCCTTCCGTTGTGCCATTGTCGACGATCACCAGCTCGAAGTTGGGGTAGGTCGAGCGCGCGAGCAGGCTGTCGAGACAAGCCTTCAGCAGTGCGCCGCGGTCGCGGGTGAGCACGATCACCGAGGCGAGCGGAGCGCCCTTGGGCGCCGAAGCGGGACTTTCCCGCGCGAGCCTCGCCTCCTCGTCGTCTTCCGCCCGCGTCAACAGGAGGCGCCGCAGCGGCCGCACCTCGGCGGGCGCGGCTGCGAGCGCCGCCGTGTGAAATCCAGCGGCGTCGGGCGCATTGCCTCCCAGCAGCTCCGGTTGCACGAACACCGCGCGACCCAGATACGGACGGGCTCGCGCAAAGATCGGACTCCAGCCAGGCTTGAAGAGGGGCTGCTCGCGCCCCTGCGCGCGGAGAACTTCGTCGGCGTAATACAGCTTGACGTTCTCGGACCGCGCCGCCTCTTCGGCGACCAGCGCGAGCGCGTGCGGCGCGAGCTCGTCTCCTGCGCGCAGACGACAGATGAAATCCACTTGTGCGAGCAGCGGACGGTCCGCGCGCCCGCACGCCGCGACCGCAAAGCTGCGATAAGCCTGGGATTCGAGCGACGCCTTCGTCCGCGCCAGGGCCTGCGGCTCGGCGTCGTCCTTCTCGATGAGAACGAGGAAACGCGGGCCGTCGCTCCAGTCGCGACGAGGCGCGTCCATGCCCTCAAGGTCAAGAGCGCGGGCTCGGCGAGCGCGCCAGCCGTCGAAATTCTCGGGCGGTTCGCCGCCGATCGCCCAATCCATGGCTCGCTCGGCCTCGGCCAAATAGCCGAAGGCCGAGGCGAGCGCGATGGACCAGAGCTTTTCGCGCCGTCGCCGCCAGACGAGCGCCGCCATGTCGAAATGGCTCAGCCGCCTGACGCTCTCGACGCGAAAATCGAACCGGCCCGCGCGTGCGCAGGGGCTGATGAAAACCGCCTCGACGCCGCGCGGGACCGCGCCACGCCACAGGCCCGCGCCGGCGACGGGGCCGGGCAGAACGCGCTCCGCCTGCCCGCGCGCCGAAACGAATCTGAGAACGGGACGGATGGGCTCGTCAAAGAGGCTCGCGCGGTAGACGATCTCGACGAAACGCGCGTTCTTGAAAGGGGACGGATCGCAGAATTTCAGCCAGGCGTCCCGGGCGAGAGCGACCGTCCGACCGTCCTGCAGCACGACGCCGGCGGCGGGCGCGAGCCGGAAGGGCTCGGTCACGGCTGGGGTCTCGCTGGCGCGCGCCAAAGCTCCTCCACATAGCCGCGACGCACCCAGCTGCGGAAACGATAGCAGCGCACATAGCCGAAGTCCGGCAGCAGCATGCCGACGACCGTTTGGCGTTCCGCGGGGCCGCGGACCTTGCGCCAGCCCTCCTGATTGATGCTGAGCAGAAGAGGCGCCCATCCCGGAATGCGCGCGAAATAGCTCTTGCAGACTTCGTCGCCGAGTTCCGGAAAGGAGTCGCAATTCAGGACGATATCGGCCTTGAGGCGACCGGCCTCCGGAAGCCCGTCCGCGAAAAGCAGCGAAATTCCCTCCGCCTTCTCGGCCGCCGCGACGTCTGCGAAGCTGATCGCCGCGTCAGGCAGCGCCTTGCGCAGATAGAAATACTGCATGGCGGCGACCGTCGGCAGGTCGATGATGGCGTATTGGCGGGCGCCGAGCAGCCAAGCGTAATGAGCAACTTTGCCGAAGCCGCCGCCAATCTCGCAGATCGAGGGAGCCTCGACGCCGCTCGCTTCGATCGTTCGCAACGCGGCGTAAAGCGCCTGGATGTCGCGCGCGTGCAGGACGCGGTCGCCGATCGCAAGACCGTAGAGGCCGTCGAAAATGTTCGGGGGCGCAAACCAGTCCTTGGCGCTGGAGCGAATCCGCGGCGCGAGCTCGGCCTCCACGGCTCGGGTCAGATCCTCCTGATCCCGCACGATGGCCGCACCGACGAATTCCTGTTCTTCGCATTCGGCGCGTTCGATAGCGAGATATTGGACGAGCGAGGCGAGCATGTCCTGGAACGGCGCGACCGCCAGCCGTTTTCCCTCCTCCGTCGCGCTCACATAGTCCTGATAGGCGCGGGCCCCCTGCATGAGGCCTTCGGAGCAGCTGTCCATCTGGACGCGGACGATGCACTCCGCCAGCCCTTGCGGATTTGAGCCGTTCAGCGCCGCACGCAAGGCGCCGTGGCGTCGCGCCACGATGTCGCCCCACATTCTCCTGCGGTCTCCGAGCGATCTCGCGACGCGCTCCCCATCGGAGGCGCGCCACAGCTGCTGGAGCTCGGCGGCGATGGCGATGTCGCTGTCGTCGCAGACGCGCTTCGACACGGCGGACCGCAGCAAAGGCAAGCCTCGTGCGGTCGAGTTCAGCAGCTCCTCGGATTTGGCTTCGCCCGCACGCGTGAGAAAGAATTGCGTTCCGACGACCCTGGCGGCGATCGTCTCATGCGCGACATCGTCCAATGGCAGGTCGAAAGTGAAACCGTAGCGGCCGTCGCCGATGCCCACGGCGGCAAGATCGGTTCTGAACTCGTCCGCCCGAGCGACGCCCTGCCGCACGCCGGCGACGAAGATCTCGACGAGGAGCCGGTCTTTGGGATGCGCGCTGTCCCACACCCATCCGGAGACCGTCCTCTCCTTCAAGCCGTCGACATGACCTCGATATTCGGGGGGTTGGGAACGGAACAACATTTTTGAGACTTACTTGCGGGCGAAGATGGACAATGAGGGGCCGAAGCGGTGCCCCGGCTCGTCATGGGCGGTGCGGATCTCACGAAATCCGACCGCGTTGAGGGCCTTGAACACGTCTTCGCGATTGAGCCAGCGGTGCTCGTCGCGAATTCCGCCGCAGAAGGCGGGGTCGACGTGGGCGTCGAGATAGGTGCGCCGATAGGCCCGGACCGTCACGCCGTGAAACTCGTGCTCCTCGATCTCGGGCGCGAAGATCTGCCGGCGGATGTTGTCCGGCATCATGTGACCTTCCCACACGAGATGCGTCCAGATGTACACCGCGGATGTGCGTTGCGCGATGAGCTCGATCAGGCGCAGCGGATCGGCCAAATGGTAGAGAACCCCCGAGGCGACGATGAAGTCGTAGCTTAAATCGACGTCCTCCAGCCAGCGCATGAAGTCGCCAAGCCAGAAGCGGCTGCGTCTCAAGCCGAGGATCTCCTTCGTGATGAGACAGCGCAGGAAGGCAAGCTGATTGGCTTCGACCGCGTCTACGCGCGCCCCCGCCTGTTCGAGCATGTAGGTGTGGCCCGCCTCGAGCGGACCGAGCTCGAGCACGTCTCGATCCTGCAGAGACCCGAACTGCTCGATCGCCCAGGATATGCGCGGGTCCGCATAGGTCGCGAGTTCGCCGGCCTTGACGCCGAACCGTGCAGGCAGGCTCGAGCTCCAGCCCGGCACGACGTCGATCGCGTTCTGGTAGCTCGGCGTCGTGGAGACGTAGCGATCGAAGAGCTCGAGCGGCTGCTTCTTGCCGCCCAACGTCTTGCGCAGTTTCTTCAGCATCGCGAAGAGCGTCTCCTGCGGCGACCCTGGCGCCGATTCTTGGAGTTTGGCGCGTTTCGTGCCGCGGCGAAACCTTCGAACGTCGCCGCCTAGGCGGCCCCCTCCTCCGCGAGTCGCCTCAGATAGCTCCCATAGCCGCTCTTGCCCAGCCGATCTCCGAGCTTGCGCAGCTGCGCGGCGTCGATCCAGCCGTTGGTGAATGAGACCTCTTCCGGGCAGCTGATGCGCGAGTCCTGACGCTTTTCCATCGTGCGCACAAATTCCCCCGCCTCGAGCAGGCTCTCCGGCGTGCCGGTGTCGAGCCAGGCGAAACCGCGTCCCATGCACTCCACGCAAAGATCGCCACGCTCCAGATAGGCCTTGTTGACGTCGGTGATCTCATATTCGCCGCGCGCCGACGGCTTGATCGCGGCGGCGATATTTACGACCTCCGGGTCGTAGAAATAAAGGCCCGTCACGGCCCAATGAGACTTGGGATGCGCGGGCTTCTCCTCGATCGAGACTGCGCGCCGGCCGCCGTCGAAAGTCACGACGCCATAGCGTTCGGGATCGGAAACGGCGTAGGCGAAGACCGTCGCCCCTTGCGTGCGGCGCGATGCTGCAGCGAGCAGCTCCGTCAGCCCGTGCCCATAGAACAGGTTGTCGCCGAGCACCAGCGCCGAGCAGCAGCCGTCGATGAATCTCGCGCCGATCGTGAAGGCTTGCGCGAGCCCTTCCGGCCGCGGCTGCTCGGCGTAATCGAAACGAACGCCCCAATCCGCTCCGCCGCCGAGCAGCTCGCGGAAGCGCGGCAGATCGAAAGGGGTCGCAATGATCAGAATCTCGCGCACGCCGGCCAGCATCAGCGTGGAGATCGGGTAGTAGATCATGGGCTTGTCGTATACCGGGAGCAGCTGCTTCGAGGTTACGTAGGTCATCGGATGCAGCCGCGTGCCGGCCCCGCCGGCGAGCACGACGCCTTTTCTCGCTTTCGTCATTTTTGCACGGCCTTCGCAAATTCCTGGAGGAGCAGCATGTCGACGCAGATTCCGAGCGCGTCGCGCCACTGGGGCGGCGCCGCTCCATGAATGCGCTCGAGTTTCTTGGTCGAGAGCCGCGAATTGGCGGGTCGCGTCGCGGGCGTCGGATATTCGCTCGTGGCGATTCGCCGCACCCGCGCCGCCGGGCCGCCGCCCGCCGCGGACTTCTCGAATATGGCGCTTGCCAAATCGGCCCAGCTCGCCTCGCCGCCGTCGACGGCGTTGAAGACGCCATAGAGGTCTGCATCGTCCGGGCGGCGTCGGAGGTTGCGCGCGACGGCGAGCGCCGTTTCGGCGAGGCTCAGCGCGCTCGTCGGCGATCCGATCTGATCGGCGACGACGCCGATCTCGTCGCGAGTCTGCGCCAGCCGCAGCATCGTGTGCAGGAAATTCTTGCCGAAGGGACTGTAGACCCAGGCGGTGCGCAGGACGACGCAGCGGGGATTGGCGGCGCGCGCCAGGGCCTCGCCCTGGAGCTTGCTCGCGCCATAGGCCCCGAGCGGCGCGGTCGGTTCGTCCTCTTCATAGGGCCGTTGCGATTTTCCGTCGAAGACGTAATCGGTGGAAATCTGGATGACGGGCGCGCCCAGCGCCGCGGCGGCCGCAGCGACGGCGCCGGCTCCCGCGCCGTTTACCGCCATCGCGCGCTGCGGCTCCTGTTCCGCCTGATCGACGGCGGTGTAGGCCGCGGCGTTGACCACGACGTCCGGCTTCACGGCGTCGATCGCCGGCGCGATGGTTTCGGGACGCTCGAGATCGAGCTGCGGCCGCCCGATGCAGATCACCTCTTCGCCGTCGGCGCGAAGCCGCAGCGAGGCGGCGAGCTGGCCCTGCGTTCCGGTTACGAGGATCTTCATCGCGCGACGCTCCCGCCTAGTCGAAATAGTCCGGCAAGTCGCGAAACCTGGGCTGGCGCAGGTCCTTTTCGGACAGGGCCGCGCGTTCGGGGGCGACGGGCCAGGGGATCGAAAGGTCGGGATCGTCCCAGGCGACGCCGAGATCGTCGGCGCCGGAGTAGAACCCCGTCACCTTGTAGGCGATGAGGGTGTCGGGCTCGAGCGTGCAGAAGCCATGGGCGAAGCCGATTGGCGCGAGCAGCTGGCGACCGTTTTCGGCGGAGAGCTCCACCGCGACGTGCCGCCCGCGGCTCGGCGAGCTCTTGCGCAGATCCACGGCCACGTCGAATATGCGCCCGCGCAGCACGCGAATGAGCTTGTCCTGCGCATTGGGATGCTTCTGAAAGTGCAGGCCGCGCACAGTGCCGACTTGCGGGGAAAGAGACTCGTTGTCCTGCACGAAGTCGAAATCGAGGCCATGCTCGGCGAAGCGCCGCCTGTTCCACGTTTCGACGAAATAGCCGCGGCTGTCGCCGAAGCGTTTGGGCTCGACGATCTTCACAGCAGGGATTTCGGTCGGAGTCACGATCAGCATCCGCAGTCTCTCTTCGCCTTCACTGCGCTACAGGCTCGAGGCCGAGGCGCTCGCCGCGATAGACTCCCGACCGGATCCGCTCCCACCAGGCGCGATTGTCCAGGAACCAGCGCACCGTCTTTGCGAGGCCCTGCTCGAAGTCGCAGGACGGGCGCCAGCCGAGCTCGCGCTCGATCTTCGTCGGATCGATCGCGTAGCGCTGATCGTGGCCCGGGCGGTCCTCGACAAAGGAGATGAGCCGCGCGCGCGGGCCCTGAGGGTCTGGAACGAGCCCGTCGAGGATGGCGCAGACGCCGCGAACGACGTCGATGTTGCGGCGCTCATTGCGCGAGCCGACATTATAGCTCTCGCCGGGCGATCCCTTCTTCGCGACGAGCAGCAAGGCGTCAGCGTGGTCGTCGACATACAGCCAGTCGCGCACGTTCTCGCCTTTGCCGTAGACCGGCAGCGGCCTGCCCTCCAGCGCGTTGAGGATGATCAGCGGAATGAGCTTTTCGGGGAAATGGTAGGGACCGTAATTGTTGGAGCAGTTGGTGACGAGAGTCGGCAATCCATAGGTGTGGCGCCACGCGCGCACGAGATGGTCGGCGCTCGCCTTGGAGGCTGAGTAGGGAGAGTTCGGCTGGTACGGCGACGTCTCGGTGAAATGACCGCCCTCGCCGAGCGAGCCGAAAACTTCATCGGTCGAGATGTGCTGGAAGCGGAAGCGCGCCGAGCGCTCCGGCGGCAAGCGGCGCCAGTGGTCGAGCCCGGCGCGCAGCAGCGCGAAAACGCCGACGATATTCGTCTGGATGAAGTCCTCGGGACCGGTGATCGAGCGGTCGACATGGCTCTCGGCGGCAAGGTTCATGATCACGTCCGGCGAGAATTCGCGGATCGCTCGCGCCATCTCGGCTTGGTCGCAGATGTCCGCGCGCAGAAACGAGAACCTCGGGTCGCCCTCGATCGGCGCGAGCGAGTCCCTGTTGCCGGCGTAAGTCAGCTTGTCGACGACAAGAACCTCGCACCCGTCCCGCTGCACGGCCATGCGCGCGACGGCCGAGCCGATGAAACCCGCCCCCCCGGTGATGAAAAGTCGCAATCCGACGTCCTTTCGTCGCTTTGGCGTCGAGGATTCGCCCAATCTTATCAGCCTCCCGCGCGCGAAAAACGGTTATACACGAAAAATCCGCTCCGGCGGCAAGACCGCGGGCACGGTCAGCTTGCCCTTGCCGTCACCGCGATCGTAATAGGGGCTGAAGGCTGGGTCCTGATAGGTCGTCAGGCCGTACTTGGCCCGCAGCGCCGCCTTTTCGCGATTGAAGCGATCGATGTTCTCGGCGGTCTCGTCGCTGCCGCGGCTCGCCGATTCATGGTGGCGCAAGGTCGCAAAGGGCGTGTAGATGATCCGAAACCCCGTCCGGCCCGCGCGCAGACAAAAATCCGTGTCGTTATAGGCGATGGCGAAGGCCTCTTCGTCGAAGAAGCCGACCGCCTCGAAACATTTTCTCGAGATCAGCATGCAGGCGCCCGTGACGGCCGAAAGCGACTGGCGCACGAACAGGCGGCCCATGGGGCCGGGGTAGGTCGCGGGCATGCCGCAGTACCAATGCCCGGCGACGGAGCCCAATCCTGCGATGACCCCGACATGCTGCAGCCGCCCGTCCGGGTAGAGCAGCCGTGCGCCGACGACGCCGACATCGGGAAAGTCGAAGCAGGCGACCATCTCCTTGAGCCAGTCGGCGCTCAGGACCTCCACGTCATTGTTGAGCAGCAGCAGATAGTCGCCCTGCGCGAGGCGCAGCCCCCGATTGACCTGTCGGGAGAAGTTGAACGGCTCCTCGACGATTTCCACACGGAAGGCTAAGTCCGCAGCCCGCATGCGTTCATAGAGGGCGAGCGTTTGCGGATCCTTGGAGCCGTTGTCCGGGACGACGATCTCGATGTTCGAGTAATCCGTTCCGTGGAGCAGGTTGTCGAAGAGCCTCGAGATCAGCGCGCAGCTGTCGCGATTCGGGATGACGATGGAAACCTTCGGCCAGGAGCGGTCGCGCCGTTCACAGCCCAGCCGATGCAGATTTTTGTCCAGCGCCGGCTCGATCGGCATGGAGTCGCCGTAGGCTTCCGCGATCGCGCGCCGCGCGTTGGCCGTCGCCCGCTCGATGAACTGCGCCGAATAGCTCTTGCCGTCGCGTCGCCAGACATAGGCGGGATAGGGAATGTGCACGATGCGATCGGCGGCGACGCCCGCAAGATAACGCAGCAGCAGATCATAGTCCTGCGAGCCGTCGAACCCCTCGCGAAGCCCTTTGATCTCGGCCAGACGCTCGCGCTTGAAGATCGACAGGTGGTTGACGTAGTTCACCCCCGTCAGCAGCACGGGATCATAGGCCGGCTTGAAAAAATAGGTCTGCGGCGCGAGCTTCTCGTTCGCGACTACTTCGTCCGTATAGAAGAACTCCGCGCCCGGATTAGCTCGGATCGCCGCGACGATGCGATCGACCGCGAAGGGCGTCAGCGCGTCGTCATGATCGAGAAAGGCGACGAATGGAGAGCGCGCGACAGCGAGCGCGGCGTTCGTCGCCTTGGCGATGCCGCCGTTTGTCGCATTCTCGACGAAGCGCAGGGAGGGGGCGTCGCGATGCGCCGCTAGCCAATCGCGCGTGGCCCTCGACGTCGACGCGTCGTCGCAGATGACGAGTTCCCAGGCGCCCTGGAGCTGGATGCGAAACGACTCCCAGAGCTGGTCGAGATAGTGCTGGGGCGCGTTGTAGACGGGACAAATGAACGAGATCAGGGGCGATTTCTCGCCCCAGGGCGGGGCGTTCGAGAATATCGCGCTCGCCATGCCGACGACCTGTTCATAGTGTTGGGAAACGCTGCGGATCTTCACCGCGCGGGCGCCGACGTCGGCGAGCGCCGCGTGCTTCGGCGCTGCGATGGTCTCGCAGGTCGGGATCGGCGCGCCGTTCCGCCCCGCCGACTTCAATCGGCGCGCGATGAAGGAGCGAACGGCCGCTTCGTCATAGCCCACATAGGCGCGAAGCTCGAAGCTCGACGGATAGCTCGAAGGATCGAAGCGCACGCGCCGCAGGCCCTTGAAGCCGCCAAGGGCGATGGCGTAGAGGCCGCTCTGCGTCGGCCGCAGCTCGACCTCCTGCGGCTCCTCCCCGTAAAAGAGGTAGAGGCGCGGATCGAGCTGGCGATCCGCCTTCGAGACCTCGATCACGAGATAGCGCGCGGCGAGCCATTTCGGCGCGAAGGTGAGTTGCGGATCGTCGTTGAAGGCCTGCCACGCGCAGACGCCGGAACGGCGCACGCCTTTCGCTTCCAGCGCAGGAAGGCGAAGCAGCATGCCTCGGGACTCGCCGCCTTACCGTAAAGCCAGGAGATGTCCGCGCATCCCGCGCTCCAGCGCGAGACCCAGAAAGGCGGAGCCGACGCCCCACTTCAGAACGTAGCTGCGGTCGAGCAGGCCGACGCCATATCCTTCGTAATACGCGCTCCGCATCCATTCGACGAGCATTGCGACCGGATGATACGAGATCATCGTTCGCAGCGGTTCAGGCAGCGCGTCCGCCACATATGGGACGCCGGACGTGAGCCAAAACAGGATCATCGACAGGGAGTAGAACGTCATCCAGAATGGCATCGCCATGACGATGACGCCGTTCATCAGGCCAAAACCCATGCCGAGCAGCGCCGCGGCGCCGAAGGCGTAAGCCGCCTCCACGATGTCGCGCGGCATCGACGGGATGTCATATATCCATGCGCACACGAGGAGAAGAATCGTCACGCAGCAGGACGCCAATAATTCGAGCGCGGCGGAAGCGAAGAGAACATCCAGCATCTTGACCTCCGGAAATGAGAGGAGCGGACGCGTGGCCATGAGCGACATCATCATGAAACGCGAGAGATAGGAGAAAGTCATGAACGGAACCGCGCCTGTCGCGAGGAACAACGCGCCGCTCTCTCCCACCGGCGGGGCGCGATTGGAAAAGGCGAAGATGAGCAGCAGGATGAGGGTGTGCGCGAGCGGCCAGCCGATTGCGATGAGATAACCCAGTCCGTGACCGAAGAAGCGCGTCCGGATGTTGCGCAGCATCACGGCGAAGAGGACGCGCCCCTGGCGCCGCAGGGCTTCGCGCAATTCGGACGGTTCGGCGTTGCTGATAGGCATGGACAGCTGACCTCTTCCCAATTATTCTCGCGCGCGACCCTGCCGGGAGACACGCGCCTTCTATCCGAAAGGCATCGATGATTCAACTGCATAACGTATTCAAATTCTACAAGACCGAAAGGCACGTGAAGGTCGTGCTCGACCACGTGTCCGTGAATTTCGACCCCGCCCACAGCTACGGCCTGCTCGGCGTCAACGGCGCCGGCAAGTCGACGACGCTTCGCGTCATTGCGGGCACGGAACTGCCGAATTCCGGTTCCGTCACCCGCAGCGTTCGCGTGTCGTGGCCGCTCGGCTTCGCCGGCGGCTTCCACCCGCAGATGACCGGACGCGAGAACATTCGCTTCGTTTCGCGGATCTATGGGGCGGACGCCCGCAAAACCGACGAATTCGTGGAGGATTTTTCCGAGCTCGGGGATTATCTCGACGCGCCCGTCAAGACCTATTCATCGGGCATGATGGCGCGCCTGGGCTTTGCGATGTCGATGGCGATTCACTTCGACGTCTATCTCATCGACGAGGTGACCGCAGTCGGCGACGCGCGCTTCGCCGCGCGATGCGCGGAAATTTTTGCGCAACGGCGGAAGAGCTCGAGTCTGATCATGGTCTCGCACTCGATGGGAACGATCAACGACTTCTGCGATCGGGGCGGCGTAATCGTCGATGGTCAGATCTTCCTGTTCGAGAACGTCGGCCGCGCGATCGAGATGTACAACAGGCTGAACAGATAAGCCGCGGCTTTGCCGGTCGCGCATGAACAGCGAGAAAACGCGCATGGACCAGATCGAACCCCCGCCCTCCTCTGAAGGCTCCGAGGCGCATCGCTTCACTGCGCTCGAGCGCGCGCAGTCCGTGTCGCGATCCCTTGCAGAAGCCGCGCGGCGCGCGCGCTTTTCAAGCCGCGCCCGGGGGGCCTACCAAAAGTCGCCGTTCGAATCGCGGCGCGGCGCAAAAGTCATGCGGATGATGCGAACCACGCTGTTCGTCCTCATCGTCGCGATTCCCGACGTCGCAGCCCTGGCTTATTTCGGTTTGCTCGCCTCGGATCAGTATGAGGCGGAAGCCATGTTCACGGTGAGCAGCGGCGCCGTTCCGAAGATGGACGGCATCGGCTCCGTCACGGGGCTGCCGCCCATGGCCATCGTGCAGGACACGCAGATCGTGACCAATTACATCGGCAGCCGCGCCATGGTCGAGCGGCTCGACGAGACGGTCGGGCTGCGCGACGCGTACAGCTCCGGGAACATCGACTGGTGGTCACGGTTCAAAAGAGAGAAGCCGATCGAGAAATTCACCGAGTTCTGGGAAAAGATGGCCAAGACCTCGATCGCCTTTCCCTCCGGCATCGTCAAGCTGTCGGTGCGCGCGTTCAGCGCTGAGGACGCCAAGCGCTTCTCCGACGCGATCGTCTTCGAGTGCGAGAAGCTCGTCAACGGGCTCAACGACCGCATGCGCACCGACACGGTGCTCGCGTCCGAACGCGACTTGCAGCGCGCCGCCGACAAGCTCAAGGATGCGCGCCTGGAGCTGGAGAAGACCCGGAACGCCGAAGGGCTTGTCGACGTGAAGCAAGAGGGAGCGGCCCTTTACCAAGTGCTCGCGGATCTCGATTCCGAATGGGAAAAGCTTCGCTCCGACTACCAGACGCAGCAGCGCTACCTCTCCGAGCAGGCCCCGCAAATGCGGGTCATGAAGTCCAAGATGGCGGCGCTGGAGAACGAGATCAGCAAGGTCAGGTCGCAGATCACTGAATTGGAGGAGAAGAGCGCCTCTTCGCTTTCCGAGAGCGACAAGCCGCTCTCGGCGAAAATGCGCAAGTTCGCGGATCTCGAGCTCGAGCAGAAAATAGCCGAGAAGCGCTATGAGACGGCGGCGCTCGCCGTGACGACCGCGCGCATGCTCGCCGAGCGCAAGATGCTCTATCTGCACGAGATTGTCGCTCCAGCGCTGCCGGAGGACGCGCGCTACCCCAAGCGTTTGACGTCGATCGGGGTGACCCTCCTGAGCTCGTTCCTCATCTGGGCGACCGTCGTCGGAATCGTGACCTTCGTACGCAACCACATGGCTTAGCTTGCGGCCCGCACCCTCATTCCTCTCGAGGCGCCTCGTCGTGCCTAAGCCTGGGCCGCTCTCCGAGATCGTCTCCGTCCTGCTCTGGGCCGGTGTCGGCGGCGCGGCGATTTTTGCGCTCTTCACGCTCGCGGCCTCGCGCGCCGAGCCGGTCAACGCGATCTGGCTCGTCATCGCCGCGGTTTGCGTGTTCGCGATCGGCTATCGCTTTTACGCGCTTTTCATCGCCCAAAGGGTTCTGCGTCTCGATGCGCGAAGGCTGACGCCGGCGCATCGCTTACACGACGGCCTCGATTATGTGCCGACCGACAAATACGTGCTGTTCGGGCATCACTTCGCAGCCATCGCCGGGGCGGGGCCGCTCGTCGGTCCGGTGCTAGCTGCGCAGATGGGTTATCTGCCCGGGACGTTGTGGCTCCTCGCCGGCGTCGTCCTCGCCGGAGCGGTCCAGGATTTCCTCATGCTGGCGATCTCGACGCGGCGCGACGGACGTTCGCTCGGGGAGCTCGTGAAGTCTGAAATCGGTCCGAAAGCGGGCCAAGTCGCCCTGATCGGCATTCTCGCGATCGTCGTCATAGTGACGGCCGTGCTCGGCCTCGTCGTCGTCAAGGCGTTGGCGCACAGTCCCTGGGGCGCCTTCACCGTCGTGTCGACGCTGCCAATCGCCCTCGTCATGGGCGTCTACGGACGCTTCGTCCGTCCCGGCCGCGTCGGCGAGATGGCGGCGATCGGAGTCGCCGCGCTCCTCGCAAGCCTCGTGGCGGGGCGCTTCGTCGCCGAGAACGAGACGCTCGCGGCATGCTTCGCCTTCAAGGGCGAAACGCTCGCGTTCCTGCTCATCGGCTATGGCTTCTGCTCGTCCGTGCTGCCGGTGTGGCTGCTGCTTGCGCCGCGCGACTATCTTGCGACCTTCCTGAAGATCGGCACCATCATGGCGCTCGCGCTCGGCGTGCTCGTCGTCTGGCCGACGCTGAAGATGCCGGCCGTCAGCCGCTTCATCGACGGGACGGGGCCGGTCTTCGCGGGCAGCCTGTTCCCGTTCCTCTTCGTCACCATCGCCTGCGGCGCCGTCTCGGGCTTCCATGCGCTCGTCGCTTCCGGCACCACGCCGAAGATGATCGCCGACGAAACGCAAGCGCGATTCATCGGTTACGGCGCAATGCTCATGGAGTCCTTTGTCGCGATCATGGCGCTCGTCGCCGCGAGCGCGCTGGAGCCCGGCGTCTACTTCGCCATGAACAGTCCGCAGGCGCTCATCGGCGCAACGCCTGAATTGGCGGCCGCAGCCATCTCGTCCTGGGGCTTCGCCACGACGCCTGATGCGCTGAGCGAGGTCGCGGCGCGAGTCGGCGAGCAGTCGATCCTGTCGCGCAGCGGCGGCGCGCCGACGCTCGCCGTCGGCATGGCCGAGATCCTGGCCTCGGTCGTCCGCTTCGCGGGCGCGACTTCCTTCTGGTATCATTTCGCCATTCTGTTCGAGGCCCTGTTTATCCTCACGACGATCGACTCGGCGACGCGAATCGCGCGCTTCATGATCCTGGACCTCGCCGGCGCCTTCGCGCCGACCCTGCGCGAAAAGACCTTCGCGGCCAACCTCGTCGCGACGACGCTCGCTGTCTCCGGCTGGGGATGGTTCCTCTACCAGGGCGTGGTCGACCCCTTGGGCGGAATCAATTCGCTCTGGCCGCTCTTCGGCGTCGCCAATCAGATGCTCGCCGCCATCGCGCTGACGCTCTGCACGGTCGTGCTCTTCCGCATGAAGCGCGAGGCCTACGCTTTCGTAGCCGCGGCGCCGGCGGCTTGGATCTATGCCTGCACGCTGGCCGCAGCCTTCGAGAAGATCTTCCACCCTGACCCGCGCATCGGCTTCCTCGCTCATGCAGAGAAATTCAGCCGCGCATTGACGAACGGCGAGCTGCTGGCGCCGACCGCATCGGCGGCGGAGATGCAGCGCATCATCCTGAACGACTATGTCGACGCCGCAATGGCGGCCCTCTTCGTCTCGCTCGTCCTGATGATGGCGGCGTTCGCGCTTTTCGCGATCCGCGGCGCGCTGAGAAGCCCGGGCGTCACGACACTGGAGACGCAAGATGAACTGTGCGAACTGCAGCCTGCTCAAACTTGATCTGCCGCGACTCGGCGCAAGGCTGCGCGACGGCGCTCGGTTGATGATCGGCCAGGGCGATTATGACGCCTACGCGGCGCATCGCCGCGCCCGGCATCCGGCCGAGGCCGTCATGTCGCGCGAGCAGTATTTTTTCGAGCGCCAGACCCGACGTTTCGGTGAAGGCGGCGCTTTCCGCTGCTGCTGAGCGAGCATGGCTTCACCAGCGTTGACCGACGAGCGGCGCGCGCTGCTGGCGCTCCTCGATTATTACGGGGCCTTGGGCGTCGACGTCGCGCTCGAGGCGACGCCGCTCGACCGCTACGCCGAGAGCGCCCGCCCGCCTTCGGCGGCGTCTCCCGTTTCTTCCCGGCCGCCAGCGGAGCCCAAGCGCGCGCCGCCCACGCCGCTGTCGCCGAAGGAGGCGACAGAGGCGGCTGGATCGCTCGCCGCATCGGCGCGGTCCCTGGACGAGCTGAGCGCGGCGCTGGCGGAGTTCGACGGCGGCGGAGCCATCGCCAAGGCCAGGCGCTTTCTGTTCTCCTGTGGCGCGCCATCGGCGCTCATGGTCCTCGACTACGCGCCGGGCGAGACGGAGGAAAGCAGCGGCGAAGCATTCTGTGGCTCGGAGGCGCGGCTGCTCGCCGCGATGCTCTCCGCCATCGGCAAGAGCGTCGATGAAGTCTACCGCGCCTATTTCTCGCCCTGGCGCCCGCCCGGCGGCCAGACGCTGTCCGCGCATGCGAGCGCGGCGCTCGCGCCCTTCGCGCGCCGACATGTCGAGCTTGCGCGACCCAAGGCGCTGCTTCTGCTCGGCGACTCCGCGAAATTTCTGCTTCCGACGAGCGCCGCGCCCGCCAGCCTCTATGCGCGTCGCTTCGATATGACCTTTGCCGAAGCCGAGGTCTGCGTCGTCGCGGCGCCGAGCCTTGCGGCCATGCTCAATGTTCCGTCGCTAAAGTCGCGCGCCTGGCGAGCGCTGCGCCTGATCGCCGAGGCGCTCTCCGACTAATCGGCGACCGTCACCGCGCTCACCATGCCTTCGGAAAACCAGTTCACGAGGAATTGCGCGAGCCGCTCCTCCGCGGGCTGCTCGGCTTTCTGAAAGGCTACGAGCTGACAGATGTCGCCAAACGACTTCCCCGCCCGCGCTTCCTGGAGCGCCAGATGTTCGTCGTCCTCCAGCCCGCGATAAGCGAGCTCAAGGTTCGAGCGCCACACCGCTACGGCCTCGAGCCTGTCGTCTGCGGGGGGCTTGATCGCCTTTTTCTTTGCGTCGATCGTCTCATCCGTCGCGACGGCGTATGCGTCGAGCGTCCCTGCGGCGACCTGAAGCACGTGGAGACTGGGGCTGAACGAAAAACAGAGCCGCGGCCACTCCTCGGGCGCGCGGCGCGCGAGCGCTCCGATATCCTCGGCGGGCGCGTCGGCGGCGTCAAATGCGTCTGTCAGCGCGCGCTCCAGCTCCGCCAGGCCGATCGCTCGCGCATTGGCGCGCCAGCGCGCGCTCTCGCGCAAAAAGTCGGGCAACCGCGTCGTGAACCAGCGGGCGCTGCGGTTGCGTGAGGGATGGGCTGCGACATAGGCCTTGATCAGCGACCTGAAACTCCTGTCGCCAAGATAGCCGCGCAGAGCGGGATAGTCTTCCTCGAGATAGTCTCCGTGCCGCAGCAGATAGGCGTGCACATAGACGCCGAACAGCGTTTCTCGGCTCTCGTCTTCCTTGGGAACAATCTGGTTGACGACTTGCGCCTCCGTCTCGTCGCCGGCGATGATCGCCGCCTGAAACGCCGACTGCAGCTCGCCGAGCTTCATGCGGCGCTCCTCGGCGTCTGTGCGGCGAGCGACGCGTCGATGTCCCGCATGCGCTGGAGCTCGGCGAGAAGCTCGGAGAAGGGCGGGAAATTGTCGTCGCGCTCGATCATCGCCGCAACGTCGCCGCAGCGCCTCCGCGCCCGCTCGTAGAGTCGCCAGACCTCCTCGCACACCGGCTGGTCGTGGGTGTCGATGCGATGCGTGCCTTTGTCCGTGTGCCCGGCCATGTGGAACTGCGCAACGCGCCGCGGCGGAATTGCGTCGATATAGGCGTGCGGGTCGAAACCGTGATTGACGCTCGCGACGAAGACATTGTTCACGTCGAGCAGCAACAAACAATCGGCGCGCTCGGCCATCTCGGCCACGAACTCCCACTCGGCCATTTCCGCGCCTGCGAAGGCGACATAGGTCGAGGCGTTCTCGACGACGAGCCTGCGCCCGAGATAGTCCTGCACGCGACCGATGCGCTCGACGACGTGATCCAGAGCCTCGCGCGTGAGCGGGATGGGCAGGAGATCATGCAGGTTCAGTCCATGCACGCCGGTCCAGGCGAGATGATCTGAGATCCAGGCTGGCTCGACGCGCCGAGCCAGCTCCTTCAATTCCTCGAGGTAGTCGAAGTCGAGCGGATCGGTCGAGGCCAGCGACATCGACACGCCATGCATGACGATCGGATAGTCCGCCCGCACTCTGTCGAGCATGGCGAGGGGACGCCCGCCGGGGATCATGTAATTCTCGGAAATGATCTCGAACCAGTCGACGGGCGGCGACGTCTCGAAGATTTCTTCGTAATAGACGGGGCGCAACCCGAGCCCGTAGCCGAGACGTGGAACCTGATCCATTCCCAAACCGCTCCCGCGCCTTGGCGCCCGAAGAGCGAGGCTGGCCCTGTGGGGGAGCGCCCCGTCCGCGCTAGTCGATGACCTTGCCGCCTTCTTGCTTGCAGGCTTCGGCGGACTCCTTGAAGACCCAGCCCTGGCCCTTGCAGGCATTCGCGCCCTTGCAGCTGTTCTTGGGCGTCATGCAGTCGGATTGGCCTTTGCAGCTGTTTACGCCGAGGCAATGGACCTTGGCGGAGGCGGCGGCTTGCGCCGTCACTGCGCCCGCAAGCGCAAGAGAGACGGCCGCGATGGCGATTGCCGCGCCTGAGAGCGTTGTCGTTTTCATTTCTCTGTCCCGTTTGGCTTGCCCCCGAGAGCGCCGTCTCGGCGCTTCGATTCCCCGCCGCGGGAGTAAGGAAGGCAAGCGATGAAAAATTGGGGAAACGGCTCGGCGCCCGCGCCGCCCTGCCCCGCTTGGCGGCGCGATCGCGCTCTCGTTACTTTCCGGGCTCGGCCGGAGCGCTCTCTTGCTTGCAGGAGCCCTTGGCGTTGCAGCTGTTTTTGGCCGCCTTGGACTTGTGATGGTGATGGTGATGTTTCGCCGCGGCCGGCGCCGCGCCGGCCAGAACGAGCGCCACGGCTGAAGCGGCGATTGTCGCGCCCGTGATGATCTTGGTCTTCATCAAGTAGCTCCCCGGTGCATTCCGACCCGCCCCGCTCTGTCGGCGGCCTCAGCGTGACCTGCTTCCAGGCTCGCTGTAGATATATCATCTAGCCGAGGATGCGCCAGCCGAAATTAATTTTTGGATGGCGGCAGCAAAAACTGGGATTCTACTAGATGGTGTAAAGTGCCGCCAGCAGGCTGAGGCTGCGCGGCAGGGTAGTCATCCCTCAGAATGGTAGTCATCCCTTAGAATGAAGGTGTGAACGGAGTCGGGCTTTTGGCGCGCTCCCAGCAACATCAAGGGATGACCATGGATCATTGTGCAGGAATCGACGTGTCGTTGGAAAGCTCCACCCTTTGCGTTGCTCCGCCCTTTGCTGCGTCGTCGACCAGAAGGGCAAGATTGTCGGGGAGGCGATCGTTGCGAGCGAGGCTGAGGCGCTGTCGGGCTGGTTCTCGAGCCGCGGCTTCGCGCTGGCGCGGATCGACCTTGAGGCGGGTCCGCTGTCGCAATGGCTTTACGCAGCCATGAAGCAGGCGGGGCTCGCCGTGGAGCTGCTCGAGACGCGGCATGTGAAGGCGGCGGTCGCCTCCTCGCCGGATCAGCAAGATCGGCGACGCCGGCGTGCGCGCGGCGCTGTTTGAGGCCGCGCAGGTGATCCTGATGCGGACGATCAAGGGCGGAGCGTTGAAGAGCCGGGGCTTGAGGCTCGCTGAGCGCGCCGGAATGAAGAAGGCCAAGGTGGGCTGGCGCGCAAGCTCGCGGTGGTCCTGCGCCGCATGTGGAGCCAGGGGGAGAGCCTCCGGCTCGTCGAGGTTAAGGGAGCCGCGGCGATGTCGGCGTAAGGAGGGAGACGCAGAGAGTTTTCGGGCGCCCGAGCGCGGGCGGCCCCGAAGCGAGCTCCCTCGCCGGGACGATGGACGAAGTCAGGCCGCACAGGCTCGAGTGGCGCAAAACCACGCATAACTGGATACCGGCTTCATCCTCATTTTACTCAATCTGGTGGCGGCCATGCGCCGACCACGAGCAGAAGCCCGAACCGGCGAAGGATCGAAGCGAGGGATTGACAACCAAGGGCCCGTCACAGAAGCGCTTGCCTCGAAAGTTTTCCTTTCCAGCGAGCCGCCGTCCATGGCAAGCAACAACAGCGTTTAGAGTTTTGCGGTCATGGCGTCCTTCGCCGTCCTTGAGTCACGCTGCTTTCGATGAGTTTCGCGATCCATTCGGCCGCGCCGGCATATGTCGCGTCATAGACGGCGGCGCCGATCGCCTCGCCGAGATCGGTGTGAAGGCCGGCGCAGGTTTCTGGTCTGTCGCCCTTTGGGGCGGCGACAATGATGCAATCGGTTCCCGTGCCGGTGACGAAAGCCCCCTCGTGTCGAGCGCTCGTCTCCAATATGGCGGCCGTGCGAGCCTCGGTCGTGATGGAAACAGCCTCGATGAACGCGCCGGGCGAGAGCGGACGGGAAACGTGGACGAGCGTGTTGATCGTGCCCGTCGCCGGAACATGGCTCCCGCGGCGCGACCCCACTCTCTCGGCGTTGGAGAGGCCGACCGTGGCGACGCATGTCGCGATGATGCCGCCGACGCAAGACTGCGCCACATGATGACAACGAATATCGCGGGAGGTCATGAATGCGGCGGCTTCGCCGAGCCCGTTCGCCTTGAGCCTCTCTTTCAAAAAGGCGGCTGGGTCGACATGGATAGGCAAGTCCCGGTCGTGGACCTCCAACCAAACGATCTCGCGCGCCGGCGCGAAGCCGGGCTTGAGGATCGACCATCCCGCGGTGTCGACCGGCTCGTCGAAACGAACGACGAGGAAGGGAGGCTTGCAAGCGAGCCCGAAAGGCAGCCGCGGCTGCTCGCATTCGTCGGCCGTTCGGGCCAGGGTCGACGAGCCGTCGTCCGGCTCGTCGAATGTTGACGTTTTCACTTAGGCGTGACGAGCCGAAAGGCCAGCCGCGAGCCTGCGGCCGAACTCTGTCGAGGAGGCGATCGTCTTCAGCGCCCACATGCCGCCGAAAGCGCAGGCGTTGATGAGGAAGATTCGAGTGACGACCGGGAAGGCGAAATGCTCGACCGTTTGCCCGATCGCCGCATTGATCAGAAACAGCGAGCCCTCATAGGCG
>DATHCI010000168.1:0-13626 GCA_035319645.1 Methylocystis sp.
TCTTGGTTTTTGCAACGAAACCACGAGAGCGCTTTGAAGTAGCCCGTGCGAAGCCGGAAACTGAGAACTACCCGCAACGCCACTCC
The DNA here is from genome assembly GCA_035319645.1 of Methylocystis sp. Taxonomy (GTDB): domain Bacteria; phylum Pseudomonadota; class Alphaproteobacteria; order Rhizobiales; family Beijerinckiaceae; genus Methylocystis. Next base: position 87 of record DATHCI010000168.1, read on the forward strand.
CGCTCATGAAGATTACTTAGCCCGTGTTTCTGCTCTTCGAATCTCACCCCCCGCCAAAGTTCTGAACCTAGGACTTCAGTTTGTGCGCCTCATCGCCCGATAGGTAAAGCGCCTGACGGCAGCCTTCTTTGTAAGCAAATTCCTTGTAACGGCGACGCGGCTTCGGCGAGCGCCTTCCCGCCGGCGCGGACCCGTCACGCAATCTCACGCCTCCGCGCCGCGCGGTGCTGCGCGTGACAGATCGCCACGGCGAGCGCGTCGGCGGCGTCCTTGCTCGCGGCGAAGCTTGCCGGCAGCAGCACGCGCACCATCATCGCCACCTGCGCCTTCTCGGCGTGACCATTGCCGACCACGGTCTTCTTGACGAGATTGGCCGCATATTCCTCGACGCCGAGATCGGCGAGCGCGGCGACGGCGAGCGCGACGCCGCGCGCCTGCCCGAGCTTCAGCGCCGATTGCGGATCGCGGTTGACGAAGGTCTCCTCGATCGCCGCTTCATCGGGCCGATGGACGTCGATCGCCGCGCGCAGCCCCTCGTGCAGCTGCTTCAGCCTGAAGGCCAGCGCGTCGGCCGAATCGGAGCGCACGCAGCCCGATGCGACGAAAGAGAGCCTCGCCCCGCAGGCGTCGATGACGCCCCAGCCCGTGCTGCGCAGGCCGGGGTCGACGCCGAGGATGCGAATCGTCGCGACCATGCGACGGTGTATCCCTGAATGCCGGGCGCGACCAGCTCGAGGCTGGGAGCAGCCTGTTCAGAAGTGCCAGATCAGGTCCGCGGAGAAGATTGCGATATGGCTCTTCGTTCCGATGGTCGTGGGGCTCGTCTGCAGCAGCGGCGGGTTCTGCTCGAAGGCTGGAGCCTTGAGCGAGTTATAGAAAGCCACTTCAGGACGCACTTCCACCGTCGGCGAGAACCAGTGCTGCAAGCCGACGCCATAGTTGAGGTACGACGTCTTGACGCCCGTGCGCTGGCCCGTGATGTCGTTGAAATACTCCATGCGCCAGGAGATGTTGTCGAGCGGCGCGAACTGCCAGTTGAGATAGGTGACCATCGCCCAATGCCGCGCCGTGCAGGTCAGCTGCAACGGGCTGCCGCACTGCGCGAGGTTCGGCCCGTTGACCTGGTAGTAGAAGGGATTGGCGACGGCGCCGGCGAAGATCGACGTGGCGTTCGGGACGTTGTCCTCATGCATGTGCCAGGCCTCGATGGCGATGTGCCAGGCTTCGTCGAACTTGTGATAGAACGAGCCGCCGTACCATTGCTGGTTGTTGTAGCCGAAGGTCCCGGTGTTGACGCCATTGGCGCAGAGATAGATGTTGTCGTAGGCGTCGTCGGTCTGGTAGCGGCCGCAGGCGACGAAACTCGGCTTGATGCCGGGATCGGCCTGGCCGGAATAGACGGGCTGAGCCGAGGTCGTCGCGTACACGCCGGGAACGGGCTGGTAGAGCACGCCGCCGGCGATCGCCGGATAGGAGACGTTGCGCGCGTTCTGCGCCTCGGAGTCGGTGCCGAAGGAAATCCCCCCTTGCAGGATCAGATTCTTCGTCGCCTGCAGCGTCGCGACGCCGCCGAGATTGGTGTAACCGTCATACACATAGGTCATCGAGTGCGAATACATGTAATTGTTGGGCGCGAGCTGCGCCTCGATGTCGGGCAGCGATATGTAGCGCCCAAAGCGCAAGACGAGGCCCTCGAGCACGTTCGGCGCATAGACCTCGCCGTAGTACATCGGCACGTCGATCCCGGCGAATTTGTTCCACTTCAAGAGCTGCTTGCTCAGGAATCCGAAGGCGGTCGTGTAGCGGTAAGTCTCGCCGTAGAGCGGCGCGAGGCGGAAGCCCCAGTCCCAGTGATCCTTCTGCACCGTGTCCGGCACGCGCTCGATGATCGTGACGAGCTGATCGAGCTGCAGCACATTGGGCTGATAGGAGTAGGCCGCAGGCGCGTTGCCGCCGGCGAGCGCGCCCGGCAGCGAGCGCGCCGTGCTGACGTTGAAGCCGGGATTGATCCAGCCGTAGATCTGGATGCGCCAGTCCTCGAGCGTCTTGCCGACGGGCGTCGGGCCCAAGGCCTTCATGAGCGGCGAGTCGATCGCGTTCGGCAGCGACAGCGCGACCGGCGTCGCGCCGCCGTATGACCATTCCGTGAAGGGGAATGGCGGCGAGGCTTCAGCGATCGGAGCATAGCCCGGCCGACGGCTCGGAGGCGCGTTGGGATCGTCCTCGAGCGGTCTGCCCCATTCGTCGGCATAGGCGTGATAGAGCCTGCCGATGAAGGTCGGGTCGGGCGGCGGCGGAGGCTCGGACTTCTTGGCCTCGGTCGGCGCCTCCGCCGCCGGGGGCTTCTCGGCGAGCAGCGCGCCAGTGTGATAGCTCACCCCGAGCCGCACCTGGTCCTCAGCCATGTGCTCGCGATAGGCGAGCCCGGGGATCGGAACGGAGCTGACCACGGCGGTCCCGAAGTCGCTGTGGCGATATTCAAGATTAGCCGACCATTTGTCGGTGAACGCATATTCGACGCCAGCGCCCGCCATCCAGCCGAAACGCTCGATGTTGAAGTAGTCGGCGACCGGCGCGCCGGGCGCGCTGAGCGGCCAATAATTGTGGCTGACCGTCGAGACGCCGTTCGTGACGCCGCCCGTCACGTAATAGAGCGCGCGTCCCTCGGCGTAGCCGGCGCGTCCCCGCGCCGTCCAGCGCAGATTATCGGCGACGTTGGTCTGATACGGGCCGCCGAGGCCCGTCGCGAGCGGGTTGAAGAGCACTTTGTTCGTGTGCTGGCCGGTGAAGTCGAAATCCGCCGCCCCGCCAAGCACGAGCGCGCCGAACTGGCGGTCGTAGCCGAAGTGAAAGCCGCTGATGACGCCGCGCGAGGAATAGCCCTGCTCGTAAAAGACCGGATTGGCGAGCCCGGCGTAGCCCGGAACGGGATCGCTCGCGCGCTCGTCAACCGCGTTGAAGCCGTAGCCGATCTGGGTTCCGAGATAGAAGCCGGTCCAGGAAAAGATCGGCGGCGGAGCGGCGGCGGCTTTCTGGACGGGCAAATCGGCCGCGCGTAGATTGACGGGCATGATAAAAAACCCCAACAGATAAATAAAAAACTTATACCCCTCGTGCTTTCTCATTCCGACGCCCCGTCTCGCCGCCTAACCCAGAATCTCATGGGATCCTCCTGCGAAGCTATCGGTTTCGACCCTCTCCCTCAATGAGCTTTTTATTTGTTTTTTTATTCAAACATAACAATCGTGCTGACGCAGCGGACGGCGAACTGAATGTCGTCTTGGCGCTTGGGACAATTTTGCCTATTTTGTAAGCACAATGCCGCAGTCGGACCGCAGGGGAGAAGCGCCAGAAGCCTGCTCAACGCCTGCCCGCTTTTGAGCGCTTTTTCTTGTCGGGGAAGATGATCGCCGCTGTTAAGCCTGGCTCGAACCGCCATCTATTCAGAAGGAGGCGGCGACGGCGCCTCGCTCAGCGAAGAACGACCGAAGAGGAGAGGATCATGTGGAGAGCTTCGAAAGCGGCGATTGTCTCGGCGCTAGCGTTGGGCGTGGCGGCGTCGAGCGCAGCCTATGCGGCGAGCCGGCGCACGTGGAATGTCGGAGAGAGACATGTGGATGAGCTGCTTCAGCTCATGGACGCGGACAAGAACGGACGCGTGTCGAAGGAAGAGTTCATGAGCTTCATGTCAGCGGAATTCGACCGGCTCGATCGGGACAAGAACAGGGAGCTGACGAGAGCCGAGCTGACGCGCCTGCCCTACTATGGCGGCAGGGAGCATGTGAATCCGCATAAGTGAAACGACCCGCCGCGGCGCAGCGCGGACAGCCGCGCCGAGGCGTCCGTCAGTATTGGAACACGAGCATGTCGTCGGACGCGGTCTGCCGGGCGTTCGCAGCGAGGGACTCGACGCGACGAAGGGCGTCACAATAGACATCGGACAAAATTCGCATCGTGATGCGACCACGCGGCGTCGAGTCGTCGTAGCCGTCGACCGGAACGAGCTCGCCGCTGCCCTCATCATAGGTCACGACCACGGCGTCCACCGGATGTGCGTCAAGGACCCCCTCTAGACGCGCAAGCTGCGCGACCTGAGCTTTGTCGAGAAGCCTGATCCGAAAACGATCGGTCGGGTCCGCGCGCGTCAGCTCGAAGGCGAGTCTCTGCGTCATCACTTCAACTCCTTCACACGCCCGCGCGTGGTCTCCCCAAGTGGCGCTCGGATCGTTGCGCCCCAGGATAGGCGCCGGCCCGTAAGGCCTCAATCCGAAAAGCCGCGGCGCAGCATAAGGGCCGCATAAAGCCGGCGACGGCGAGCCTGCTTCGCCGCGAAGCCGAAACGCGCGACGGCCGATAATCGCCGACGACGATATTGCAAATGGTCGAACAGGGCGTCTACTGTTGGTTTTGACACCAAGCCGCCCGCCAGCGAGAGGGATCAAATCGTTCACGGACGCAGCGGCGATCATGACGCCGAGGCCGTCTGAGATCACCCGGCGCCCCCTCCAGGCTGCGAACTGCAGCGGTTTGAAAGCGGCAATAGCCGATTTTTGCGCCGCACAAATATTCGCGTAAGGCGGGAGGACGTTGAGCAGGGTTTATTTAATTGCATACCCGAAATTCAGCGGCGGCCCGAACTGGATTCACCGAAAAGCCCAGGAATCCAAGGCCGGCGCATCAGGAAATCATACCCCGTCTATGATGATATTTTATGCATTACGGGGTCAGAGACCGTGCGCCTGATATGTTAACAGCGGTTAATTGATATGGCGGTCATGCGCGGAGGGGGTCTAAAGCTTGTCCTGACGCCTCGGGGGGAGGCGCGAGCAGAGTCGAGGAACCCACAATGCCCAACGCCGCTACCAGTCTCGCGCGCGTCGACGACGCGCTTTTCGCGGCGGGCGGCTTCGACGGCAAACGCAAGAGCAGCCGACGACCGACCGTGCTCTGCGTCGAGGACGACGCCGACACCGCCACGCTCATCTCCGAAGAGCTCGATGCGCGAGGCTTCGATGTGGTTCTCGCCGGCAACGGGCGCGAGGGCTGGTCTCTGCTCCTGAAATCGCAGCCCGATGTGATCCTGTGCGACATCAACATGCCATTCATGTCCGGCTTCGAGCTGCTCGAAGCGGTGACGGCCATCGCGCCCCGCTTCGCGCGCGTGCCCTTCATCTTCCTCACGGCGCTATCCGCGCGCAATGACGAGCTCAAGGGGCGCCGGCTGGGCGCGGACGACTTCATCGCCAAGCCCGTCGACTTCGATCTCCTGGAGGAGATCATCGCGGCGCGGCTTCGGGGCGTCGCGCGCATGAACGTCTGGCCGCAGAAGTGCAATCTCAACGATCGCGAGATCGAGGCGCTGATGTGGGCGGCGCGCGGCAAGACGAGCGAAGAGATCGCCACGATCATGTCGATCGTCGAGCGCACGGTGAATTTCCACTTGAACAATGCGCGCGAAAAGCTCGGCGTCGCGACGCGCATCCAGGCGGCGGTGAAGGCGGCGATCGCGGGTTTCATCGAACCTTAAGACGATGCGCGATGCGTCGAAGCCAGACGATCGGCCTCCGTTTGACGGCGGCCTTCATCTTTCTCTTCTTCATTTTGATCGGTTTCGGCGTGGCGGGACTTCTGCGCGTCGACGATTTCAATCGCGACGCTTCCGCGATCCGCGAACGCTGGCTCAGAAGCACGCGTTTCCTGGGCGATTTGAACAATTACACGTCCGACTTCCGCGCCATGGAGGCGACGTTTCTGCTCACGCCCGACGCTGCGGAGCTCGCCACGCTCGAGACCGAATCGGCCGGGCTCGACGGCGCCATTCGGCAAGCGCAGCGCGCCTATGAAGAAGTCGCGAGCGATCGTGCGGAACTCGACCTTTACAAGCAGTTTCAAAAAACCTGGCTAGAGTACAGAGCCGAAGCCGACCAGGTTTTCGCTGCAGTCCGGGCGGGGCGCAACGCCCCGGGGGTGAAGATCTATTTTTCCTCTTCCCGCCGCAGCTTCGCCGCCGCAAGCGAGCTGCTCGACCGTCTGAACGACCTGAACAACGTCGATGCGCAGAAGGCGAGCGCGCGCGCCGCGGCTGCAATCGGGGCGGCGTGGAGCTTCTTCTCAGCAGCCGTGATCCTGAGCGCGCTCACCGTCGTCGCGATCCTTCTCTATGTATTGCGCACGGTCATCTATCCCTTGAAGGAGCTCGCGCAGTGCATGCATGCGCTGGCGGAAGGCGACATGGACCCGCGCATTCCGGCGGTCGAGGCGGAAAACGAGCTCAGGGAGATGGCGCGCGCGGTGAGCGTGTTCCGCAACAACGCTGTGGAGCTGAAGCTGAGCCAGCGCGGCCTCGCTTCGCAGGCGACGATGCTCGAAGAGAAGCTCGCGCATGAAATCCGGCTGAACGAGCAGCAGCGCAACTTCATCTCAATGGCTTCGCACGAGTTCCGCACGCCGATGACGATCATAGACGGTCACGCGCAGCGCCTGCTCAACGCGCCGGAGCCGGATGCCGGCGCCAAGACCGCCGAGCGCGCCAAGAAGATCCGGACCGCCGTGCGCCGCATGGGCGTCATGCTCGACAATATCCTGAAATCGGCGCAACTCCTCAATGAAGATCCGGCGAGTCTCTATCTCCACCTCTCCCATTTCGATCTCCGGGCGATTTTGCACGAGGTGTGCAAGCTGCACCGGGAGATATCCCCAAATCACATTATCTTGGAGAATCTCGGGCGCGAGCCCGCTTTCGTCGTGGGAGACAAGGACCTGCTGTTTCAAGTCTTCAATAATCTGGTCGGAAACTCCGTAAAATACTCGCGCCGGGGAGGCATGATCCGCGTCGACTGCGAGATCGGGGACGAAGCCGTAACCGTCTCGGTCAAGGACGAAGGCATGGGCATTCCCCAGAGAGACATCCCCCATGTTTTCACGCGCTATTACCGCGCTGGCAACGCGAAGAGCGTCAGCGGCGCAGGCATCGGCCTGTTCTTCGTCAAGATCGTCGTCGGACTGCACGACGGCTCGATCCGCGTGGACAGCAGGGAAGGCGCGGGATCGACTTTCTTCATAACCCTTCCGCGCAAGAAACCCGCGCCGCTGGAGGCGCCGGCTCCATGAGCGATGCATAACCTGATTCCGGCTTCCATGCGGCAATAGGCGCCGACTCGCGCGATCTAATTCTCGATTCTAAGGGGATGCGGAGGCTCGGCCGCCTAAATTTTGGGCACAGATCACGCCGCTATTTATGCGGCTCGTGCTATAATTACGTTGTAACGGAGAGCTGATTAGCTACAGCTGCGCTGTCAGGGCGCTATGGAGATCGTGACCAGCGTGCGGGCGGACGGAGCGCCGAATTCGAAAACGCGCGGCGAGGCGAGACGGGTTCTGATCGTCGACACCGACCAGGCTTCAGCGGCGCTGCTCAAGAGCGGCTTCGTCGCCGAGGGCTTCGAGATCGCGCATACGGTCTCCGGCGGCGAGGCGATCGTGCTCGCCGTCTCCTGGCAGCCGACGCTCGTCCTGCTCGACGTGAGCCTGCCCGACATCGACGGGCTCGAGGTGATCCGCGTCTTGCGCAAGCACTCGACCGTGGCGATCATCGCGCTTTCGGCGCGCGACCACGAAACCGAGAAGATCGCCGCACTCGATCGCGGCGCAAACGACTTCGTCTGCAAGCCGATCAAGCTCGGAGAGCTGCTGGCGCGGGCGCGCGCCGCGCTACGCACGCGCGTCAACGTCGAGCCGGTGACGCTCGTCTATCAGGTCGGGCATCTGACGATCGACGCCGCCACCCGCACGGTGACGCTGCGCGGCCAGACCCTGCGCTTCACCACCAAGGAATTCGAGGTGCTGCACATATTGGCGAGCGCCAACGGCCGCGTCGTCACGCAGCGCCAGCTGATCGAGCTCGTCTGGGGCGCCGCCAGCGCCGACAGCGTGCAGTATCTGCGCGTGTTCATCGGCCGGCTGCGGGCGAAGATCGAGGACGACCCGGCCAACCCGCAAATCCTCGTCACCGAGCGCGGCGTCGGCTATCGCCTCGTGCCCGGCGGGCCGGTGCATGCGGAGGATTAGGGTCTGTCATCAATTAGGGGATTCCCAGCAAAGGGTTTGCGTGATTCATGGGCAGTCGGCCGAATCGGAGGGGCCGATGAATGACGCGCCGTCACGCTTTACGGGATGATCAATGGGATCGCATCAAGGATTTGTTGCCAGGCCGTGAAGGAACGGTCGGCGTAACCGCAAAGAACAATCGGTTGTTTGTGGAAGCAGTGCTTTACCGCTATCGCACGGGTTGTCCCTGGCGCGATTTGCCGGAGCGCTTCGGCGATTTTCGCGTCGTTCACACGCGCTTCAGCCGTTGGGCGAAGAGCGGGGTATGGGAGCGGGTTTTCAAGGAGTTGGCCAGGGACGCCGACAACGAATATGCGATGATCGACGCAACGATCGTGCGGGCGCATCAGCATAGCGCAGGCGCTCAAAAAAAGTCGGCGAAGACCAAGCGATCGGACGCAGCAAAGGAGGGTTGAGCACAAAGATTCACGCGACCGTTGACGCCTTGGGCAATCCGACCGGCATTCATTTGACGCCCGGACAGGCTCACGATTTGGTTGGCGCCGACGAGCTTTTGCCCTTCCTTGAAGCGAAAGTCTTGATTGCCGATAAAGCCTATGACGCCGACGAGCGGGTGATTGAGCCCTTGCGCGCCGCAGGAAAGGAGCCAGTCATTCCGCCCAGGAGCAATCGCAGACAACCCCGCCTCTATGATAAGGACCTATATAAAGCGCGCAGCCTGGTGGAGATTTTCTTTTGTAGTCTCAAGCAATTCCGCGCCATCGCCACTCGTTACGACAAAACTGCCCGAAACTTTCTCGCGGCAATTTTTCTCGCCTCGGCGGCCATCTGGCTTAATTGATGACAGCCCCTAGCCTCGCTGTCCGCGCTCCCCCTGCTCGTTTGCTCCTCGTTCCGGCCTGTGGCACAACGCCGCGTCGGGCACGAGCGAGGCTTAGGACATGGCTGCAGACGTGAGCTTTCCCGCAGCGGCGGCGGCGGGACTTCTATCTTTTCTGTCGCCCTGCGTGCTGCCGCTCGCGCCGCCCTATCTCGCCTTCATCGCCGGCGTGACGCTCGAGGATCTTTCGAGCGAAACCCGCGCCCAGGCGCGCCGCGACATCTTTCTCTCCGCCCTGCTCTTCGTGCTCGGCTTCAGCACGGTTTTCACCGCGCTCGGCGCGACCGCGAGCTTCTTCGGCCAGGCGCTGCGCCAGAACTTCCAGATCCTCTCCTACGCCGCGGGCTTCCTGATCATCGCCATGGGCCTGCACTTCATGGGGTTCTTGAAAATCTCGTTCCTCTATCGCGAGAAGCGCGCCAAGGTCGAGCAGCCGGTCGGCCTCATAGGCGCCTATGTGATCGGCCTCGCCTTCGCCTTCGGCTGGACGCCCTGCATCGGCCCGATCCTGACCACGATCCTCGCCATCGCCGGGACGCAAGAGACCGTCGGACGCGGCGCGCAGCTGCTCGCCGTCTACTCGCTCGGACTGGGCGTTCCATTTCTGCTCGCGGCGCTCGCGATCGAGTCGAGCCTCGGCTTTATCGCGCGCTTCAAGCGGCATTTCGTGTCGGTCGAGCGGATCATCGGCGCTCTGCTGGTTCTGACCGGCATCGCCTTTATCACGGGCGGCGTCCAGGAGGCGTCGGGATGGCTGCAGCAAACCTTCCCAAATCTTTGGACCGAGCTTTGAGCCGCAAATGAAAACGCCGGGCGTACATCCGGCCCGGCGCTCAAACCTTGAGGCCCGGCGTCGCCGCAGGCGCTAAAAGGCGATTATCCTGTAGCGCCTCACTATGTCGGCAAGATGACTCCGGCGAGAGACGCCATGCGCCAGGCCGCGACGATCCTTCAAATCGAGACCCGGGGCCGCGGCTTTTATCCGCTCACGGCTCAGGTTCGGGAGTTCGCCGGCGCGCAGCGGGTCCGGACCGGGCTTTTGACGCTGTTTTGTCGGCACACTTCCGCCTCGCTCGTCATTCAAGAGAACGCCGACCCCGCCGTCCTTGAGGATCTCGAGCGTTTCTTCGCGCGGATCGCGCCGGAAGGCTCAGGGCTTTACGCGCATGACGACGAAGGCCCCGACGACATGCCGGCGCATATTCGCGCGGCGCTGACGCAGACTCATCTCTCGACGCCGATCATCGACGGCGCGCTGACGCTCGGCGTCTGGCAAGGGATCTTTCTGTTCGAGCACCGGCGCCGCCCCCATCAGCGCGAAGTCGTGCTGCATCTCCTTGGAGAGTGAGCGGCGGTCGCCGCGGCGACCCTCTTCGGGGCTCCCTGCGCCAATTCGGCACGCCGCTTCCGGGGCGCGAGTAACCGCCAGGCAAGGCTAATCGGCGATAACCATGTTGCGGTCGCCGGCCGCGCGCCCCCACGCGAACCCGGCGCCCGCATCTGTCGTGACTGCGCCGGCCGCGCCGCAGTCGAGTCTTGCGCGTCGAGCTTGAGGTTTCGTTCATGCGTCGGAGTTCGCGTGCGGGTTGGGCGGTCGCGGCCATCGCGCCCTGGTGTCTGGCGGTCGGCGTGCTGGTCTCTTTCACGGCCTCGGCTGGACAGGATCCGGCAAGCGGCTGGAACAGAGCGCCGCGCGTCGCCGCTCTGGGCCCCTTCGACAGCGGCGAGCCGCCGTCACGCGCGCGCATCGAAACTGCGCGGCTGACGGAAACCGCGCCGCTCGAACTGCACGACCTCCCCGACGAGCGCGAGCCCCACGCCGACATCAAGCCGCGCGCGACGGCGTTTCCCGAGGTCGATCGCACGCGTCGCGGCGACCCCATTGTGGCGATCCGCCCGTCTCTCGACGGTCGATCCCGCTGGACGCCTTTCCTGCGCTATATCGAGTCTGAGGCGTTTTCTTACACTTTCGCGGACGGCGCCGCGCAAGTCTTCTGGTGGCGAGGCGACGCCGCGGCCGTTGCGCGCGACCCCGATTTCGCCAGCGCGCTTTCGCTTCTCCCGCCAACGGCGCGCCAAAGCGTCTCAGCGGCGACGCGGGAGCGCGCGGCGCATGGCGCGACGCCGGCGGTATCGCGCGCCGCAGCCCTGAGCTCCGCGACGCCGGCGCAGCCTGACGCGCTGCCGGTCGCCGTCGCGGCGATTCCGCGCGCCTTCTTCGCCAGCCATGGCGCGAGCCGCCCAGACTACGCCGCCCTGATCGATCGCGAAAAGATCGACAGCGAAAAGCGCTGCCTCGCGGAAGCGGTCTATTTCGAAGCGCGCAGCGAGCCGGAGGCGGGACAGGCGGCGGTCGCGCAGGTCGTGCTGAACCGCGTCTCGAGCGGGCTCTATCCCGACAACATCTGCGGCGTCGTTTACCAGAACCGCCACCACTTCAAGGGCTGCCAGTTTTCCTTCGCCTGCGAGGGCAAGCCGCTGCGGATCGCCGAGAGAGACTCTTGGGCGACGGCGCTGCGCATCGCCGAATCCGTGCTCGCGGGTCGGACCTATAATTCCGACGTCGGTCCCGCCACGCATTATCACGCCAATTACGTCAGGCCGCGTTGGGCGCGCAGCCTCAAGCGCATGGACGTGATCGGCCGGCACGTTTTCTATCGGCTTTTCCCGGGTCAGACCTGAGCCTTCGTCCGCCGGTCCGGGCGTAGACAAGATGATGGACGCGCCTATTTTCCATGCGAGGTTGAAGGCGCGACCGACGTGTGGGAATCCCGACTAGGCCGTGCTAATGTGCGAGAGTTCGGGAGGACTGCGCCATGGTGCAAGCAAAACGCGCCCGGAAGGGTAAGCATGCGGTGAAGGCTACGTCCGTTCTGGGGGCGGCTGGAGTCACTCTGGCGGCGACGACGGGCGGAGCGCCGGCGGGCGTGCCGTTTCAAGAGGACGCGCCGTTTCCGTCGGCCAATTTCGATCGAAGCTTGGTCCTCGGCGAAGAGGACGTCACCGACGTCTCGCTGGCGACTTTCCACCTTTTCGACCGGGACGCGATTGGAGCGCAACCGTCCGTGATCCAGGTCGCGCGCGGTTGCGGCTGCGGTCGCGGCTGCGGAGGCTGCAGGGGCTGTAGAGGCTGCAGGGGCTGCGGCGGCTGCAGGGGCTGTAGAGGTTGCGGATGGGGCGGCTGCGGCGGCTGCGGCGGAGGCTGGGGCTACGGCTACGGCGGGTGCTGCCTGACCTGGGGCGGATGCTACCCCTGGTGCTGAGGCGGAACGCGCTCCCGTGACAATGATCGCAGCGGCCTTCGAACTCGGGGGCCGGGCATCTGTTCCAAAGGGCGCGTCTGCGCGTGCGGGATGGTTAGTCGCGCCGCGAGGCGTGATCGAACGTTCAAATTCCGCGAGACCGTTTGAGCGAAGCCGTTTCGCATCGCCGCAGCAGCGAGACTTGCGAGCGCGATGCGAGATTCAACATTGCGACTTGAGAGCGCAAGCACTGGCCTCATGAAAGACAATCGCAAGGTCGCTCCCGGTCGCCTAGACGGCGACGACGTACTCCAGTTTGCGCCCAACTACACTGTCTACGCCCTGCCTCCAGATACGCTGTGTCTGTATTCCGGGGACCGCAAGTTCCTGCTCCACGGAGAGCTCTACTTCGCGCTCGCGGGGCTCATCGCCAAGGGCGGCAAAAGCCTGGGAGAGATCGTCGCCGAGCTTTCCGAAGGTTTTCCGCCCGACATGGTCCGCGAAGCTCTCAAGCGGCTGAGCGATCGACGCTACGTCGTGCCCGCATCGGGGGAAAAAAACGGGGTCGCCGAGGCGTATTGGGCGACCCTCGGCCTCCCGCCCGAAACCGCGCGGAAAAATCTGGAAAACTGCCGCGTGCGGGTGCAGGCGATCGACGTCGACGGGGCGGCGGAGCTCTCCGAAGCGCTCGGCGCGCTCGGCGTCCGCGTCGTTAAGCGCGCCGGCGACTTCACCGTCACGCTGGCGAGCGACTATCTCGACGGCAGGCTGGAGGCGCTCAACCAGCAGCGTCTGACGGAGGGCGCGCCCTGGGCGCTCGCGGAGCCTTCCGGCGCCTTCCCGCTGGTCGGGCCGATCTTCCGACCCGGCAAGGGCGCGTGCTGGATGTGTCTCGCCGACCGCATGAGACGCAACCGTGAGGTCAAGGCCCTCCTTGAGCGCAGGGAGGCCAAGAAGCTCGCCGACTCGCCACTGGCGCACGGCCTTCTCGGACAGAGCGGCGTGCAGCTCGCGGCGATCGAGATCGCGAAGGCCATCGCCAGCGGCTTTCGCACCGAGCTCAACGATCACGTCATCAGCCTCGATCTCACGGGCGCGACGATCGTCAAGCACTACGTCGGCGCGCGACCGCAATGTCCGAGCTGCGGACGCAAGAAGCTGCGCTATCCGCGCCGCGTCCCGGCTCCAATCGAGCTGGGCGCGGGCGGCAAGGTCGTGATGACGAGCGGCGGATATCGCAGCGTCTCGCCGGCGGCCACCGTCGCGCGCTTCCGCAAGCATGTGAGTCCATTAACCGGCGTCGTCTCGCGACTGGAAAGGATCCAGGCCGATCTGCCTTTAAACACCAATT
>DATHCI010000169.1:0-10592 GCA_035319645.1 Methylocystis sp.
ACGAGTTGCGCGCAGGCGTGCAGATTGCGGGCGCGCGCGTAGTAGCCGAGCCCCGCCCAGGCGGCGAGCACCTCGTCGAGCGGCGCAGCGGCGAGCGCCTCGACCGTCGGCCAGCGAGACACAAATCTGTTGAAAAACCCGCCGACGCTCGCGACCGTGGTCTGCTGAAGCATGATCTCGGACAGATAGACGGCGTAGGGGTCGGGCGCGCAACCAGGCGGCGCGCGCCAGGGCAGCGCGCGGCGATGCGCGTCGAACCAGCGCAAAAGTCTGTCAGTCGCGGCGTGGCGCTTCATCTTGCGAGCGAGTAGTGATTGGCCGGCCGGTTTGCGGCGAAACGCTGAGTCCACTACTCACGAGTGACCATCTTCTTTCAAGAGGCGCCCATGTCCAGTCCGACGCAGGGTCCGCTTTCCAGGCGCCGCAGCGCGGCGGCGCTCTCCGAATATGTCAATCGGGCGCTCGATCCGCTGGTCGCGCGGCAAGGGTTCGGCGAGGCGACCCTGCTTACGCAGTGGGAGGCGATCGTCGGCGCCCGTATCGGCGCGATCTGCGCCCCCGAGCGGCTCATCTGGCCGCCGCGCGCGAAGAAGAGGCCGGCGGAGGCCGAAGCGCAGCCGGCGACCTTGGCGCTCCGGGTCGAGCCGGGCTTCGGCCTTGACATTCAGCACATGAGCGGGGCGATCATCGATCGCGTCAACGCGCATCTCGGCTGGCGCTGCGTCGCAAAGCTATCGCTGCGCCAAGCGGAGTCGACGCGTCCGACGACGAAGCGCGCCAAGCCCCAACCGCCGAACCCCGCCGCGCAGGCCCGCGCCGCAGCCGCGGCCGAAGGCGTCGAGGACGAGGCGTTGCGCGCGGCGCTGGTCGCGCTCGGCGAACGCGTTTTGTCGCGGCCGCGGCGCTAGGCGGCGGCGTCGAGACGGGCGGCGGCGTCGAGACGGGCGGCGGCCTCGCGCTCGAGCAGGACGCGCTTGCGCCAGACGCCGCCGGCATAGCCCGAAAGCGCCCCGTCGCTGCGGATCACGCGATGGCACGGGACGACGATGGCGATCGGATTGGCGGCGCAAGCGGCGGCCACGGCGCGCGTCGCCGACGCGCGCCCGATGCGGCGCGCAATCTGCGCGTAGCTCGCCGTCTCGCCCGGCGGGATCTCGCGCAAGGCCGCCCAGACCTGAAGCTGGAACGGCGTGCCGACGAGCGCGAGCGGCTCCCCCCAGGGCAGATGCGGGCGTTCGATGATCTCCACGGCCTTGGTCAGAAGCGCCGCCGTCAACGGATCGCCGGCGGCTTCCTGAGCGCGAGGATGGCGCGCCAGAAACCTGGCCCGGACGGCTTCGGGCGAGTCGCCGAACCAAAAAGCCGCGAGACGCCCCCGCACAGCCGCGACGACGGCGATTCCGAGCGAACAGGGCGCGAGCGCGTAGTTCATCGACGACGTTTGATCATGCTGCTCAGCGGCGGTCATCAGCTGCGCCTCCTTCGGAAGGGCGTTGATGGTAGAGCGACGACCGCCCGTTCTCAAGAGCTGGATTGTGGCTGGATTGTTGCGTCCACGGCGTCGACCGACAAGAATGGACAAGAATGGAAATTTGCCTGGAAAAACGTTTCGTGGTATTTTATTCTCTCTTGACGGTGTACGGCAGGAGACATCGACGTTCGGCAGTCGTGGGCAAAGAGAAATCAGTCACGGGAGAGCCCTTTATATGTGGCTGCAAGGACTAGGCGGATAGCTCATTCGAGCATCTGTGTGCGGGTTCGCGCAGATAAGCTTGGCTTTCCATAGTTTCGTGAATTATCGTTGGCGGCGCCAAGTGTTTCAGCTTGACAAAAGTGTGACAACCGGCGCGCTATTACGAGCGCGCTCTCTTGGATTCCAAGAAGGACAGACGTCTTGACCACCGCTCAGCTGCAAATCCCACCGCTCCAAATAGTATGTGATGAGAGGATCAAGGCGCAAGTGGTTGTGTGCTCGCACGAAAGATCTGGAACTCACTTTCTGATGAATACTATTGGACATAATTCAATTTATTGCAGTAATCCATGGGTAGACTTCGATATACATCCGCTTGCTGCGATCCTAAATTTTCACTCTCCAAGAAGCATCAGCAGCTTTTTCGAAGCGTTGTATAATATACACTGTGCGAGCTTGGTGAAAAGCCATTTCCCCGCGTGCTTTTTTTATCTTCGAAACGATTTTTTTCTCAAGAATAACATCAAGTTTGTTTATATTTACCGTAACCCCGTCGATGTCATGATCTCATACAAGCGTTTCATCGACACCTGCCCGTGGAGCGAGGGGCCAAAGAAGAGCACGGTAGCCGAGTTCGCCTTGTCTGCGCCCGAAGGACAGATGATGAGGTATCAGAACTCGCAAGAATCGTCGCTCGTGGCGCGTTGGGAGGATCACGTTTCCGGATGGCTCAAAGCCGCCGAGCGCGAGGACAACGTGTTGTGCGTCTCCTATCATGATTTGAAAGATGATTTCGAGAACGAGCACGCGCGGATTTTCTCTTTTCTGGAGCTGCCGCGCGATCACAAGCCGATATACCCGGACTACCACAGGGACGTGATCGAGGTCGACGTCGGCCAGGCCGTCGAGGGCGTCGATCGGCGACGCCTGGAGCACAAGGTCTATCACCTCATTCGATCCGACAGGCTAAGGACTTTCTGCAGAGCCACTTTCTCCTCATAGTCGCAGCCCGGTCGTCCATCCGATCAAAAATTCGAACTGGGCCCGCCTCGAAAATGCTGTAAGGACCCATTTCGAGAGCGCCGCGGGACCCATGACCGATCTAGACACGAGCCAAACCAAGATCGCCGCCTATACGATCGACGCGCTGAGCGAGGAGCTCGACGCGCTGGCGCGTCTGCCCGTCGACCCTTACACGAAATTCGTCTACGACCGCGCGCGCGAGCTCCATTGGACATCGGAACGCGCGCTACGCCGCTTCGGGCGCTTCTTGCGAGCCCGCCTTGGCGCCGTCCCTGTCAAGGGCGCAACGATCGATGGCCCTATCCCCCCGCCGCCCGAGCGCGGCCGGCTCTTCGTCGACATGACGAATACGGTCGAGACGGGCGCGAAGACGGGCATCCAGCGCGTCGTGCGCGAGATCGCGCGCGAGATGGTTTTGAGCGGGGCGGGCCTTCCGGTCGTCATCGAGCGGGGCGCGCTCGTTCCCCATTACAGGCATCCGTCTCTGCCTCAGACCGTCACGCCCGGACCGGGAGACATTCTGCTGCTGCTCGACGCCGCCTGGAACAACCTTGGCGACTATCCGCGCGTGCTGCAAACCGTAAAGGCGTCGGGCGGGAAGGTCGTCGCCGCCGTCTACGACATCCTGCCGCTCCTCTATCCCGCATTGTTCCGGCTCGCCGTCGCAAAGACTTTCGCCGCCTGGCGCGAGACCATCGTGCTCCAGTCGGACGCGGTCGTCGCCATCTCGCGCGCCACGGCCGAGAGCGTCGCGGCCTATGAACGCGACGCGGGCAACGAAAACCCGCCGCCGATCGGCTGGTGGCCGCTTGGGGCCGATTTCGGCGCCGCCGCGCCTGGAGAGGCGAGCCCCAAGGCGAAGCGAATCGCCGCCGGCGGGGCCTATCTGCTCAGCGTCGGCACGCTGGAGCCGCGCAAGGGCTATCCGGTGGCGCTCGACGCGTTCGAGCGCCTCTGGACGGAAGGGCGGGATATTTCGTACGTCATCGTCGGCAAGGCTGGCTGGAACGCCAGCGCGCTCCGCGCGCGCATCCGCGGCCACAAGGAATACGACCGGCGACTGTTCTGGTTCGAGCGGGCCCGGGACGCCGACTTGCGCGCGCTTTACGCCGGGGCGCGCGCGGTGGTCAGCGCGTCGGTCGCCGAGGGCTTCGGCCTGCCGCTCGTCGAGGCGGCGCTCCACGGGGCTCCGGTCATCGCAAGCGACATCCCCGTGTTTCGCGAGGTCGCGGGAGACGGCGCCCGCTTTTTCCGCCTGCTCGACCCCGGAAGTCTCGCTGCGGCGATCGACGCCGAACTCGACGTCCCGAAGATCGCGCCGCGGATCGGTACGATCTCCTGGCGCCAGTCCGCCGAGACCCTCGCCCGACTGATCCGGGAGGACGCCTACCAGCTCTGAAGGAACGCGGACAGACGAAGGATCCCCTGGCGCCTAAATCAATTGCGCGGTTGACGGCGCCGCGCGTCGGCGCCTATAAGCCCGCTTCCAAAAAGGCGCGGCGCGCCTTCCGCTCTCAATCTCATGACCGACGGCGACGCGGGCCTCTGGCGCCCCGACAGGCCGCTTGAAAGGATCGATCATGTCCCGTCGTTGCGAATTGACCGGCAAGGGCGTGCTGGCCGGCAATCTCGTGAGCCACTCCAACCGCAAGACGCGCACGCGCTTCCTGCCCAACCTCGTGCGCGTCACCTTGCGCTCCGACCTGCTTGAGCGGTCGGTCAAGCTGCGCATCTCGGCGGCCGCCCTGCGCTCCGTCGAGCATCGCGGCGGCCTCGACGCTTTCCTCGTCAAGGCCCGCGACCTCGAGCTCTCGCGCACGGCTCGCGAGCTCAAGCGCGAGATCGAGAAGAAGCAGGCCGCGGCCGCCGCCTGAGCGCACCAGCCCGCCGCGTTCGAATTCCAGCGCGACGCCGCGTTACGCAAGAAATCCTCTGATGCGCTCCAGTCCGCTTTTCGCGGCTGGAGCTTTTTATTGGGCGCTCTGCAAGGGTCGCGGGACCACCCCTTGATTGGAACAAGGCGCGGACGGGGCGACCCAGACACAATCGACGGAAGATTGCTCGTCGGATTTCTGATAGCCGCTAGACCGCCCGCGACTCCTCGCCGTTCCGAGCGTCGCGCGGCGTCGGGCCGGCTTAAAAAAGGCGTTTTCTGCGCCGATTGAGCCGAGGAGCCCAGCTTGTCCGCGGCGGTTTTGGCTCGCGGACAACGGGTCCCGTCGGGAGAGAGGCTCGAGAGTTGGAGCGCGCGGCGATAGGCGCCTCGGCGTTTTTCGAGTGCGGAGCGCGACGATGGTCGGCATGACGCTTGGACGCTATCTCGCCTGGCGATTTCTCAAGGTCATATTGACCATATTCTCCGCAATCTTCTGCCTCCTCTTCGTCGTCGACTTCGTCCAGCTGCTGCGGCGCGCGGCCGATCACCCCGACGCCTCCGCGGGCGTCGTCGCGCTTATGTCGATGATGAGCGTCCCGCATTCGTCGGAACGGGCGCTGCCTTTCGCGGTTCTGGGCGGGGCGATGTGGACCTTCGTCGATCTGACGCGCAAGCTCGAGCTCGTCGTCGCGCGCGCCGCCGGCGTCTCGGTTTGGCAGTTCTTAACTCCGCCCCTGCTAGCGGTGTTCATGCTGGGCGTCGCGTCGGTCACGCTCTACAACCCAGTCTCCGCCGTGTTGCGTCAGCGTTACGATCAGATGGAGTTCCAGCTTTTCGGCGTCGAAGGCAGCCTGCGCATCGATCACGGCGTTTGGCTCGCCCAACACGGCGCCGACGGCCTCGCGATCCTCCACGCCCTTGGCGCCGTTGGCGGCGGCGCCGAGCTTCGCAGCGTGACCGTCTATGTCTCAGCGCCTGAAGGCGGCTTCGCCGAGTTCATCGAGGCCGAGCGGGCGCTGCTGCAGCCGGGCGCGTGGCTCTTACAGAAAGCGCGCGTGCTCTCTCGCGGCGAGCCGGCGACCGAGGTCGGCGAATATCTGCTCGCGACCGACCTCTCGGCCGAGCAGCTCGGCGCAGCGACCGCGCCAGCTTCGCGCGCTCCCTTCTGGAGCCTCCCCGACCTCGCCGCCAGCATCGAGGACGCCGGCTTCGATTCGCGGCCTTATCGCTTGCAGTTTCAAAAGCTTCTGGCGCGACCGCTGCTGCTCGTGGCCATGCTGCTGGTCGCAGCCGCGTCTTCGCTCCGGTTTTTTCGCTTCGGCGGCGTGGCCAAGGCGCTCGCCGGTGGCGTCGCGGCCGGCTTCGTGCTTTATATCGCGGCCGAAATCTTCTCCGATCTCGGCGGCTCCGGCGCGATCGGCCCGACCCTCGCCGCCTGGACGCCCGCGCTCATTGGAAGCATGCTCGGAACGCTGTCGCTCTTGCATTCGGAAGACGGATGATGAGGCGCCGCTCGAAAACCAGGCGCGGCGCGCTGCAGGCGCAGATCGTTGCAGCCGGGCTCGCTCTGGCGGCGACGGCAAGCCCGGCTGCGCGCGCCCAACAGCTGGCGCCCGCCCGCATGGCCGTCGAGGCGCGAGAGCTCGTCTACGACGAGAAGAAGAACACCGTCGCGGCCAAGGGCGACGTGCAGATCTATTACAAGGGCCGGCTGCTGCAGGCCGACCAGGTGACCTACGACCGCAACACTGGACGGGTCCTCGCGGAGGGCCATGTGCGGGAGACCGAACGTAGCGGCGTCATCACGCGCGCCGAGCGGCTCGAGACGACCGACGACTTCAAGGACGGCTTCATCGAGAGCCTGCAGACCGACACGCCGGACAACACGCATTTCAGCGCGCCGCGCGCCGAGCGTTCCGGCGGCGAAACGACCGTCTTCGACCTCGGGACCTACACCGCCTGCGACGCCTGCAAGGACGACCCGACGAAGCCCAGGGACTGGGTGCTGCGCGCCAAGCGCATCATCCACGAGGCGAGCGAGAAGACGATCTACTACGAGGACGTGACGCTCGAATTCCTGGACATTCCCGTCGCCTATGCGCCGTTCTGGTCGTCGCCCGACGCCTCGAACAAGCGCAAGACCGGATTTCTGGCGCCGTCGCTTCCCTACAGCAACCAGCTCGGCTTCGGCTTCGGCGCTCCTTTTTTCTGGGCGATCGCGCCGGACGCCGACCTGACGATCACGCCCACCTACTTCACGAAACAGGGGCCTTATCTTGCGGGCGAGTTTCGCCAGCGCTTCGAGAACGGCGTGTTCAACATCCGCGCCGAGGGCGCGCACGCCGACGATCCCGGGGCCTTCGCTCCCGCGCCGCTCGGCGCAGGCGACCGCGTCTGGCGCGGCTCGCTGCACGGCGACGCCGAAATCGCGTTCAACGACTATTGGCGGTTCGGCTGGAACATCACCGCGCTCAGCGACCGCTATTTCATTCAGGATTATCGGCTGCCTAACGACTTCCTGCAGAACTATTATTTCCGCGAGCAGTCCTCCACGGTCTATCTGACGGGCCAGGGCGCGCGCAGCTATTTCGATCTGCGCGGCTATTACTTCCAGGGCCTGTCGCCGAACGACGTCCAGTCGCAGCTGCCGATCGCCCATCCCGTGCTCGACTACAACCGCGCTTTCGACGTCGATCCCGCGAAAACCTTCGGCGTCGGCGGCCAGATCGACATCGACGCGAATGTGACGAGTTCGTCGGCGCAAACGGCCAACTATGAGTCGATCCAGCCGCGCACGCTCGACAGCATATATGGGCTCTACAACGTCTGCCAGATCTACGCGCCGGCGCCCAATCGCGCCCAGAGCGACTGTCTGCTGCGCAACGTCGGCGGCGACTCCGAGGCCGGCACCGTCAAGGGTTCCTGGAAGCGCAAGTTCATCGATCCTCTGGGCGGCGTCTTCGAGCCCTTCGCTTTCACGCGCCTCTTCGGCTCTTATCTGAACTACGACACGTCCGGCGTCGCGCCGATATACAATTCGTTCTACCAGCCGATCCCGAACGCCGCGCAGGGGGCTTTCGTCAACGGGGCCGACAACGCCTTCCGTGGGCAGGCGACGCCCGGCGGCGGCGCGGAGTGGCGTTACCCCATCCTCGCGCGCGGGCCCATCGGCGATCTCCTGGTCGAACCGATCGCACAAGTCGTCGCGCGCCCCAACCAGAGCTCGATCCCCTCTCTCGTCAACATCGACGCGCAAAGCCTCGTCTTCGACGACACGACGCTTTTCGCCTGGAGCAAGTTCTCGGGCTACGACCGCTTCGAGACCGGCACGCGCCTCAATTACGGAGGCCAAGCCACCTTCACGGCGCAGAACGGCGCCTATGTCAACGGACTCGTCGGACAGTCGCGGCAGATCGTCGGGGCCAATGGCTATGCGACTCCGGACGCAGCCAACGTCGGCCTGTCCTCGGGGCTCAACACGCGCGCCTCGGACATTGTGGGCCGCCTTGCCGTCACGCCGTTCAGCTGGGCGACCTTCGTCGCCAAGGGACGCTTCGACCCGGTCTCGCTCAACGCGCGCCGCATCGATCTCTTCACCTCGCTCAAGCTGCTGCCGGCGACGACCTTCGAGCTCCATTATGCGAACTATGAGGCGCAGCCGGAGATCGGCTTCGACAAGCGTCGCCAGGGCTTGGCGATGTCGGGCCGTTACGACCTGACCAGCAATTATTACGTCGCGGGGGCCGTGACCTTCGATATGAGCCGCTATCTATACAACTCCCTGACGGCCGATCCTCTGACGACAACCGTGCTGACCGGCTCGACGCTCGTCGGCACGGCCCCGGTGTTCTCGGTCGCGACGCTCGGCTTCGGGGGCGGCTATCATGACGATTGCACGACCTTTACGATCAACTACTCGTCGCGCTATCAGCCACAGAGCAGCGGCCAACCTGCGCGGAACCAGACGATCCTTCTGTCGCTGCAACTGCGCACGCTCGGGGAGCTGAAAACGAGCGTCAGCCTTGGTTCGGTGCCAATCAACGACGGCGTGCGCGCGCAACCCTGAAGGCGCGCTCCGTCTCAACGCTCACAAGGAAAATGCCGTGATGACCCTAACACGTATTGCCGCCGCGGCGCTCCTCGCCGGCTTCGCCCTGTCTCCGGCGCCCGCGCTCGCCGGAGAATTCTCCCAGCAGCAGAAGATCGAGATCGGCGCGATCGTGCACGAATATCTTCTCGCCAACCCGGAAGTGGTCAAGGACGCCATCGAGGAGCTCGAAAAGAAAGAGAAGCTCGAGCTGGCGGCGGCGCGCGAGAAATCGGTCGTAAGCGACGCCGAGCGGGTGTTCCACTCGCAGAATCAGGCGGTCGTGGGCAATCCGGATGGCGACGTGACGCTCGTCGAGTTCTTCGACTACAATTGCGGCTACTGCAAGCAGTCGCTGGCGAACGTCGCCAAGCTCATCGAGACGGATCCGAAGGTTAAGGTGGTGCTGAAGGATTTCGCCATCCTCGGCCCCGACTCGACCGAGGCCGCGGAGGTCGCGACTGCGGCGCGCAAGCAGCTCGACCCCCAAAAATTCTGGGAATTTCATAAGCGCCTGCTTGGCGCGCGCGGCCATGTCGGCAGGGCGCAAGCGATTGCCATCGCCAAGGAGCTCGGCGCGGATACGGACGCGCTCGAGAAGGAGAGCCGGAGCACCACGACGAAAATCGCGCTGATGGAGGTGCGTCAGCTCGCGGATGAGCTGAAATTCGACGGCACGCCGGCCTGGGTGCTCGGCAAGGAGGCCATCGTCGGCGCCGTCAGCTACCCGCAGCTCAAGGCGAAGGTCGACAACGTGCGCAAATGTGGAAAGGCGGCCTGCTGATCCCGTAGGGCTCGAGACCATGAACGGCGGCGGCCCGACGGCGGCCGCCGGGTCGAGCAGTCGGCCCAAATCCGACGGCCCTCTTGCCCAGCCGCCCGCTTCGGCCTAAAAGCGCCCGGCGCCGACGGGACGGGCCGTCCGGGCGCTTTTTGCGTTCGCGTGCTC
Organism: Methylocystis sp.; assembly: GCA_035319645.1. Classification (GTDB taxonomy): domain Bacteria; phylum Pseudomonadota; class Alphaproteobacteria; order Rhizobiales; family Beijerinckiaceae; genus Methylocystis. Next base: position 9,629 of record DATHCI010000169.1, read on the forward strand.
GCCCGCGCGCAAACGACAGCCAACGAGCCTAGAGACCGGAAGCGAGCCCCGTGCCTGACAAGAGCGTGTTTTCGCCGGCCGATATCGCCGCCTCCCTGCTCGGCGGCCTTGCCGGCGCGGTCGTTTACGCCGTGCTGAGCCGGGGGCCGGAACTCGGGCCGATGCTGCTTGCGCAGCTGTCCCCGCTGCCGGTCATGATTATCGCGCTGGGCCTCGGCGCGATCCACGGCGCGACCGCGGCGCTCGTCGGAACCATCGCCATCACCGCCGCGCTCGGGCCGCTCTACGGCATGGGCTATGGCCTGCTCGTCGCGTTGCCGGCCTTTGTCGGCTGCTATGCTGCGGCCGGCGCGCCGGTGGGCCGCCGCGACCTCATCACGCGGAATTTCTCGGGGGCCGCCGTGACGGCGATCGCCGCCGCGCTCGCCGCAGCCTTCATCTTCTTTGCGGGCCTCAGCTACTTCTCTCGCGGCGGCGTCGACGAACCGATCTCCTTTGCGCAGGGCGCGTTCTTCCTCGTGTTCGAGTCCTCCCTGAAGGAGCAGGGCTTGGACGCGGAGGCGGCCAGGACCGCGGCGAAGCAGTTCGTCGCCTACGCCGCGCCGGCGCTCATGGTCGGCGGCGCGGTGCTGCTGCACGCGATGAATCTCTGGATCGCCGCACGGCTTACGCAGATCTCGGGCATGCTCAAGCGCCCCTGGCCCGACATCGCCAGCGACTTCGTGCTGCCGCGCGGCGTCGGCGTCGTCTTCGTGCTGGCGCTGCCCGCCACGCTGCTCGGGGGCCCCGCGGCGCAAGTCGCGTTCATCATCGCGGCGGCTTCCGGCGTGGCCCTCGCCCTGCAGGGGCTCGCCGCCGCGCATTTTTGGCTGCGCGGCTCGCGCTCGGGCGTGGTGACGCTCGCGATCCTCTATTGCGTCACGGGCGTGCTGCTCGCGCCCCTGGCTCTTTTCGCGATTCTCGG
>DATHCI010000170.1:0-6805 GCA_035319645.1 Methylocystis sp.
TGCAGGCGGAAACGCAACCGGCGCAGGCCGCTTTGCGCTTGACAGATAAGGCCCCATACAAGTGAAGACCTTTCGGTCTAACACTCTGGTTTTATTGGAGGGAACCCTTCAAAAACGCCCCAATCCGCGAAGACGGGCTAGCCATCGCTGAAAAAATCGAGAATTTGCCGCCGAAGAGAGCGGCCGAGGTCGAAGACTTCATCGACTTTCTCCACCTGCGCGAGCGTGATTTTTCGTTGGCGAAGGCTGCTGCCGCCCTGAGCGCAAAGGCTTTCGCGGCGGTCTGGGACAATCCCGAGGACGCAGTCTACGATGACCTTTGAGTTTGGCGAGGTTCTGCTTGCGCCATTTCCGTTTACGAATCAGGCCGGCTTCCGAAATGTCGCGACGAGCGGCGCATGCAGCGATCCTTCGACCGGTTCCGGCGCGAAGACCTCGTCTTGCAGATCGCGATTGAGGATCGCCACATCCTCGCAAGTCGCCGCCAGCGCCCGCGACGCCAGAATATGGTCGATCTGCACGGGGCGACCGGCGTGGATGACGCTGTAGCGCCGCTCTGATGCGACGCGTTCCTCCAAAGCCTCGAGCCGGCGGTCGTCGGCGCCGTCTTCGCCGCGCAGGATTCGCGACGGCGGCTCATAGGCGTCGGCGTTGAAATCGCCGCACACGGCAATGTGCGCTTCGGGTTCAAGATCGAAGAGGCTCTCGACGAACAGCCGCGCCTCGAGCGCCTGTCCCTCGCGCTTCTGCGCCGCGAGGAACTGCCCTTCGGCGACCGCGCGCCCAAGCGCCGGGTGATGTCCCAAGGGAACGGGACGGGGCGCGCGCAGGTGCAGATTGAGCACGTGCAGCGGCGCGTCATGCAGGTCGATGCGCGCATAAAGCGCCGGGCGGTCGAAGACGATGTCGATGGCCTGAACCTCTTCTGACTGCTGTTCCGGCGGCGGCGTCCAGCGCCAGCGCGCGACGATGTCGTGATGCAGCTGACGATGCTCCGCGATCGGCCAGCGGCTCAGAATGGCGAGATTGTGCACGTCGGCGGGACTGTCGCTTCCCGGACGCGTCGACGTCGCGCGATGAAACTCGGCGTAGCGACTGTTCTGCAGCAGGCGATCGAGCGCCAGGAAGCGCCGCGGCGCATGCGCGGTCGTTCTCTGCGCGCCGATTTCCTGAAGACACAACACATCGGCGGCCAACGCGTCGAGGATCGGTCGCAGGGCGGCCGAGCGACGCGCGAATTCGTCCTCATGCGCGCGGGCCCACTCGAGATTCTCGATGTTGAAGGTCGCGAGGCGAAGGGTTTCGCGCATCGGGGATTTCCCTGCGTCTCGGGACCGTGAGCGTCAAGAGGCGGCGCTCTGCGCTTCAGGGACAAATCCAAGCATGGTGCGAATGCCCGGGATCACTCCGCCGCCAGCGCCTGCGGCTCGTAGTTCAGAAGCGGCGCGAGCCAGCGCTCGACGTCGGCGATCTCCATGCCCTTGCGGCGCGCATAGTCCTCGACCTGGTCGCGCTCGACCTTGGCGACGCCGAAGTAGTGCGCCTGCTCATGCGCGAGATAGAGGCCGCTCACGGTGGAAGCCGGCGTCATGGCGAAGCTCTCCGTGAGCCTGACGCCCGTGCGCCGCTCGGCGCCGAGGAGCTTGAACAAAGTCGCCTTTTCGGTGTGGTCGGGCTGCGCCGGATAGCCGGGCGCTGGACGAATGCCGCGATAGGGCTCGCCTACGAGCTCCTGCGGCGCAAACGCCTCGTCCGCGACGTAGCCCCAGAACTCCCGCCTCACGCGCTCGTGCATGCGCTCGGCGAAGGCTTCCGCGATGCGGTCGGCGAGCGCCTTGACCATGATCGATCCGTAGTCGTCGTTCGCCCGCGCATAGCGCGCGGAGATCTTCGCCTCCTGCGCGCCGGCGGTGACGACGAAGCCGCCGATGTAGTCGCGCTTGCCGGAAGCCTTGGGCGCTACGAAGTCGGCGAGCGCGAGATTGGGCCGCTCGCTCTGGCGCGAGAGCTGCTGGCGCAATGTGTAAAATGTCGCGAGAACCTCGGAGCGCGACTCGCCCGTGTAAAGCTCGATGTCGTCGCCTACGGCGTTCGCGGGCCAGAAGCCGATGACGGCCTTCGGATTGAACCAGCGCTCCTCGATGATGCGCGCGAGCATCGCTTGCGCATCGTCGTAGAGCGCTTTCGCGGCCTCGCCGCGCTCGGGATCGTCGAGCAGCGCCGGGAAGCGGCCTTTGAACTCCCATGTCTGGAAGAAGGGCGTCCAGTCGATATAGGGCGCGAGCTCAGCCACGTCATAGGAGGCAAAGCTGCGCACGCCGGTAAAGCTCGGCCTCGTCGGGGCGAACGCGCTCCAGTCGATCTTGAGAGCATTCGCGCGCGCCTGCGCAAGGGTGATGCGCTGCTTGTCCGCCTGCGCTCTCGCGTGAGCATCGGCGACGCGCTCATATTCGTCGCGCATCCTCGCGACATAGCCTGCGCGCGAGCCCTTGGACGCCAGGGCCTGCGCGACGGCGACGGCGCGGCTCGCGTCGGTCACATAGACGGCCTGGCCGCGCTTGTAGTTGGGGCTGATCTTGACGGCAGTGTGCACGCGGCTCGTCGTCGCGCCGCCGATCATGAGCGGCGCTTCAAAACCCTCGCGCTCGAGCTCCGCAGCGACGAAGCACATTTCGTCGAGCGATGGCGTGATGAGACCCGAGAGGCCGATGATATCGACGTTTTCCGCGCGGGCGGTCTCAAGGATCTTCGCCGCCGGCGTCATGACGCCGAGATCGATGACTTCAAAATTGTTGCAGGCGAGCACGACGCCGACGATGTTCTTGCCGATGTCGTGCACGTCGCCCTTGACCGTTGCGAGCAGAACCTTGCCGGCGCTCGCGCGCTGGTCCTTGCCGTCTTCCATGTAAGGCAGCAAATGCGCGACCGCCTGCTTCATGACACGCGCGGATTTGACGACCTGCGGAAGAAACATTTTTCCCTGGCCAAAGAGATCGCCGACGACGTTCATGCCGGCCATGAGCGGGCCTTCGATCACGTCGAGCGGTCTCACCGCCTGCAGCCGCGCTTCTTCCACGTCCTGCTCGATATAGTCGGCGACGCCGTTGACGAGCGCATATTCGAGCCGCTTCTCGACGCTTCCCTCGCGCCAGGCGGCGTCCCTTGTCTCGGTCTTTGCATTCGCGCCTTTGAACTTCGCAGCAAGCACGACGAGGCGCTCGGTCGCATCCTTGCGACGATTGAGCACTACGTCCTCGCAGGCTTCGCGCAGCTCGGGATCGATCTTCTCATAGACCGCGAGCTGGCCGGCGTTGACGATTCCTAACTCCATGCCGGCGCGAATGGCGTGATACAGGAAGACAGAGTGCATCGCCTCGCGCACGGGCTCGTTGCCGCGGAAGGAAAAGGAGAGATTGGAGACGCCGCCCGAGACATGCGTCAGCGGCATCTCCTCCTTGATAGCGGCGGCCGCCTTGATGAAGTCGACGCCATAATTCTCATGCTCTTCGATGCCCGTCGCGACCGCGAAGATGTTGGGGTCGAAGATGATGTCCTGCGGCGCGTAGCCGACTTCCTCGACGAGGATCTTGTAAGCGCGGCGCGCGATTGCGATCTTGCGTTCGAAGCTGTCGGCCTGGCCCTGCTCGTCGAAGGCCATGACGACGACCGCGGCGCCGTAGCGCTTCACCGTTCGCGCCTCGTCGCGAAACTTGTCCTGGCCCTCCTTGAGCGAGATCGAGTTCACGACGCTCTTGCCCTGCAGGCACTTGAGCCCAGCCTCGATGACCTCGAACTTCGAGCTGTCGACCATCACCGGCACGCGCGCGATGTCGGGCTCCGCGGCCACGAGATTCAGGAAGTCGATCATCGCCTGCTTCGAATCGAGCAGGCCCTCGTCCATGTTCACGTCGATGACCTGCGCGCCATTCGCCACCTGGTCGCGCGCGACCTCGAGCGCCGCGGCATAGTCGCCATTGGTGATGAGCTTGCGGAATTTCGCTGAGCCCGTGACATTGGTGCGCTCGCCGACATTGACGAAGGGAATGTCTTTCGTCAGCGTGAAAGGCTCCAGGCCCGAGAGCCGCAGGCGCGGCTCGATCTCCGGGATCTCGCGCGGCTTGACGCCCTTCACGGCCTGCGCGATCGCGGCGATATGCGCGGGCGTCGTGCCGCAGCAGCCGCCGACGACATTGACGAGGCCGCTTGCGGCGAACTCGCCGACGAGCTCGGCCATGCGCTCCGGGCTCTCGTCATAGAGGCCGAACTCGTTCGGCAGGCCGGCGTTGGGAAAGGCGCAGACTCGCGTGTCGGCGATGCGTCCGATGTCGGCAATGTGCTGGCGCATTTCGCGCGCGCCGAGCGCGCAGTTGAAGCCGATCGAGAAGGGCTTCGCATACATGAGCGAGTGCCAGAAGGCCGGCACGGTCTGGCCGGTCAGCGTGCGGCCGGAGAAATCCGTGATCGTGCCCGAGATCATGATCGGGAACGCCGTTCCGACTTCTTCGAAGGCGTCTTCGATCGCTGCCAGCGCCGCCTTGGCGTTCAGCGTGTCGAAGATCGTCTCGACGAGCAGGATGTCGGCGCCGCCCTCGATCAGTCCGAGCGCGGCTTCTTTATAGGCCGAGCGCAGGTCGTCGAAAGTGACGGCGCGAAAGCCGGGATTTGTCACGTCTGGCGAGATCGAGCCGGTGCGGTTCGTCGGCCCGATCGATCCGGCGACGAAGCGCCGGGTCCCGGTTTTTGCGCCCACCTCGTCGCAGGCGGCGCGCGCAAGCCGCGCGCCCTCGCGATTGAGCTCGAAGACAATTCCCTCCATCCCGTAATCGGCCTGCGCGATCGTCGTGGCGTTGAAGGTGTTGGTCTCGATGATGTCGGCGCCGGCCTCGAGATATTGGCGATGGATGTCCTTGATCGCGTCGGGCTGCGTCAGCGTCAGCAGGTCGTTGTCGCCGCGCAGGTCCCTTGCGTGGCTCTTGAAGCGTTCGCCGCGGAAGTCCGCCTCCTCGAACTTGTGGCGCTGGATCATCGTGCCCATGGCGCCATCGAGGATGAGAATCCGCGCGCGCGCAATCTCTTCCAGCGCCGCACGGATCCTCGGGCCGTGGTCCTTGTCGAAGCTCATGCGGAAACCTTCTCACGCGAGGGGCGCACGCCCAGCAAATGACAGATGCCGAAGACGAGATCGGCGCGGTTGTTTGTGTAGAAGTGGAACTCGTTCACGCCATGGCGCACGAGGTCCATGACCTGCTCGGCGGCGGTCGTCGCCGCGACGAGCGCATGCGTCTCGGGATCGTTTTCCAATCCCTCGAAGCGGTCGTAGAGCCAGGCCGGCACGCTCGCCCCGGCCTTGGTCGCGAAGCCAGAGACCTGCTTGAAGTTGCGGATCGGCATGATCCCCGGCACGATCGGAATCGTGATCCCGCGCGCGCGGGCGCGGTCGAGGAAGCGGAAATAGACGTCATTCTCGAAAAAGAATTGCGTGATCGCGCGCGTCGCGCCGGCGTCGATCTTGGCTTTCAGAGCGTCGATGTCCTGGTCGACGCCGCGGCTCTCGGGATGGCCTTCGGGATAGGTCGAGACGGAGATCTCAAAGTCGGCGATGGCGCGAACCCCGCGCACGAGATGGCTCGACGACGGATAGCCGAGGGGATGGGGCATGAAATGCGCGCCGACGCCGCCCGGCGCGTCACCGCGCAGCGCCACGATGTGGCGCACGCCGGCCTCCCAATAGGCGCGCACGATGGCGTCGATCTCCTCGCGAGTCGATGACACGCATGTCAGGTGCGCGGCGGGCTTCATCTGCGTCTCGCCGGCGATGCGCGCGACGATCGCATGCGTGCGCTCACGCGTCGAGCCGCCCGCGCCGTAGGTCACCGAGACGAAGCGTGGGCGCAGGGTCTCGAGCCGCCTGACGGACTCCCAGAGCTGCGCCTCCATCTGCGGCGTCTTCGGCGGGAAGAACTCGTAGGAGATGAGGAACTCGCCCTTGGGCAGGATGGGGTAGCGCGGTTCTGCGTTCATCAGGCCGTCTCCAGATTGGCGGCCGGGATCGGATCGGCGATCACGCGCGGATCGCGGGCGACCCAAAGCGACACGGTGAGCTTGGCGGCGCCGTCTCTCGGATCGGGAGCAAGTTCGCGATGCGCGAGCACCTGCAGGCCGGCTTGCGTCAGCAGCTCCGAGATCTCCTCGCTGGAAAAGCCCAGGCGCCGATGCGCGTGCTTCTCGCGCAGCGTCTCCTCCTGATGAGGCGCGAAATCGACGACGATGAGCCGCCCGCCAGGCGCGAGCGCGCGCGCCGCCTCGCGCAGCGCCCGGCCCGGATCGTCGAGATAGTGGAGCACCAGGTGCAGGATGGCGAGATCAGCGCCATTGCGCGGAACGGGCAGCGCATAGAGGTCGCCCTGGCGCAGCTGGGCGTTGCGCAGGCCCGCCTTCTCCAACCGTCCGCGCGCGACGCGCAGCATCGCGGGCGACAGGTCGACGCCGATCGCACGCTCGGCCTGCGGCGCGAAGAGCTCCAGCATGCGCCCCGCGCCGACGCCGAGGTCGAGCAGGCAGCGGATCGGCGCGGCTCCGACGGCCTCGCGAATGGCCGTCTCGACTTGCGTTTCCGGGACATGCAGCGAGCGGATATCGTTCCATGCGTCGGCATGGTCGGCGAAGTAGCGCGCGGCGCTTGCGGCGCGCGCCTGCCGCGCCTCTTCGAGCCGCGCGCGGTCGCCGGCAAGCATGGGATCGGTCGCATCGAGCCTCGCGATGAGCGCCTGCGCGAGCGCGCCCGCCGCGCCCGTGGAAGCGAGCC
>DATHCI010000171.1:0-43899 GCA_035319645.1 Methylocystis sp.
AATGGCCGCTCTTCGAGCGCGCCCCAGTTGCGTCCGTAGATCGCCTCCTCGCCTAAGAAATTGATGGCCCCGGCGATGTGGCGCCCGTCGCGGCGCGCCATGACGAGCAGGATGCGGTCGGCCATCGTCGCGCCGATCTCGTCGAAAAAGGCGCGCGTGAGATAGGGGCGTCCCCATTTGCGGGAGCCTGTGTCCATATAGAAGGCGAAGAAGGCGTCCCAATGCTTCGGCTTGATGTCCGCGCCCGTCAGCAGGTCGATTTCTATGTCGTCGCCGAGCGCCTCCTTGCGCTCGCGCCGGATCGTCTTGCGCTTGCGCGACGACAGCGCAGCCAGAAAGTCTTCGAAATCGCGATATCCGTCCTGAACGAAGTGGAACTGCTCCCCCATGCGCAGGAGAAAACTCTGGTCGCAGAGGCCCCGCGCCTCGCTTTCCGTCAAAAATGTCACGTGAATCGACGAGGCGTCGACCGCGCGCCGCAACTCACGCAACGCTGTGACGAGCGCCGTGCGCGCGCCCTCCGGCGCCCGCTCGGCGATGAGCAGACGCGGGCCCGTGACGGGCGTGAAAGGCGCGGCGACCTGGATCTTTGGATAATAGCGTCCGCCGGCCTGTTCATAGGCCTGCGCGAAGCCGTGGTCGAAGACATATTCGCCGAGGCTGTGGGACTTGACATAGGTCGGAGCAGCCGCGACGAGCCGCCCTGTCGCGTCCCTCAGGACGACATGCGCGGGAGTCCAGCCGGCGTGGACGCCGACGGAGTTCGATCGCTCCAGGGCGAGCAGGAAGCCGTGCGAGACGAAGGGATTGCCCCCGGCCCCGGCGGGATTGGCGCAAGCGTCCCAGGCGGCGGCGTCCACCTGTTCGAGGGACGAGATGAAGCTTGCGGCGAAAGGCTCCGTCATCCTCCCCTCTCGATGCGTCTCACCCGGGGGCGCGCAGAGCCTTGATGCAAAAATCGAGCATCTCGTCGCTGGTCAGCTCCGTCCAGGTCGCGTATTCGACCATGAGCCGCGGGTTGCAAAAGCGCGTGCAAGCGAGATGCACGAGCTTCGCCGCATGCTCCGCATCGTCTGGAGCGAACTCGCCCGACCGCATGCCGCAGGCGACGATGTCCGCAATCAGCGCATTGATGCGATCGATGTGCTCCTTGACGATCGGCCAATTCTCCTTGAGCGCCGCGTCGACCATCTCGTGCAGCCTGCGCTCGGAGACATAGCGCTCGGCGTTCATCCTTTCATTGGTCGTGATCAACGCGCGCAGCCGCTCGGCGGCGGAGCCGGAGCCCGTCGCAATCGCGCGCGCAGCGTCCTCGACCTCGATCATGGCCTGCCGCGCGACGGCGTGATTGATCTCGGCCTTCGACGCGAAGAAGCGGTAGATGTTCGCGGGCGACATGCCGAGCGCCTGCGCGATGTCGGCGACGGTCGTCTTCTGGAACCCGATCTCGCGAAAAAGCCGCGCAGCCGCTGTGACAATTTCGCGCCGCTGCAGCTCCGCCGAGTTCGGGACGGCGACGTTCATTCGGCCGCCTCGCCAGCGAAGGCCGCGTCTTGCGGCGAGACGGCCGCCTGACGCGCCTCGCCGAGGCCTTGGTCGACCTTGCTGCGGAACCACAGCGCATAGAGCGCCGGAAGGAACAGCACGGTCAGAAAGGTCGCGACGAAGAGTCCGCCCATGATCGTGAGCGCCATCGGCCCCCAGAAGGTGGAGCGCGTGAGCGGGATCATCGCCAGGATTGCCGCAAGCGCGGTCAGCGCCACTGGGCGGGCGCGCCGCACCGTCGAACCGATGATCGCCTCGCGGTAGGTTGCGCCATTCGCAAGGTCCTGCCGAACCTGATCGACGAGAATGATCGAATTGCGCATGTCCATGCCGGAGAGCGCGATGAGCCCGAGCAGCGCGACGAAGCCGAAGGGAGCGCCGGAGAGATTGAGCGCGAGGGAGGCGCCGATGACGCCGAGCGGCGCGCTCATCATCACGAGCCCGAGACGCGTGAAGTTCTGCAGCTGAAACATGACGATGGTCAGCATGAGCATCAGCACGAGCGGGAACATGGCCGCGATCGACTCATTGGCCTTCGACGCCTCCTCGATCGCGCCGCCGATCTCGATGCGATAGCCCGGCGGCAGGCGCGCGCGCAGATCGTCGAATTTCGACCATAGACGCGTCGTCACGTCCGGGGCCTGCACGCCGTCCTTCACGTCGCAGCGCAGCGTGATCGCGAGCTCGCGCGACCTTCGCCGGAAGATCGGATCCTCGAAGGCGTAGTCGATCTTGGCGAGCTGGGAGACGGCTACGGGCGCGCCGCCGGCGGAGTAGACGACCATGTCGCCCAGGCGCGAGAGATCGACGCGTTCCGCCGGCACGGCGCGCGCTATGACGTCGACCTTGTAGATGCCGTCGCGGACCGTGGTGACGGGCACGCCCGAGATGAGCATGCGCAGCCGCACGGCGAGATCCTGCGGCGTGAAGCCGAGCATGCGCGCGCGGTCCTGGTCGATGACGAGCTTCACCTCGGGCGACTGCTCGTTCCAGCTGAGCTGCGGATCGATGACGGCCTCGTCCTGGCGCATGAGGTCGCGGACCTCGCCGGCGATGGCGCGCAGCGTCGCCGGGTCCTCGCCGATGACGCGAAACTGCACGGGAAAGCCCACGGGCGGTCCGAAGGTGAAACGGTCGACGCGCACGCGCGCTTCTGCGAGCATGCCGTTTGCGACCGCGGTCTCGATCTTCTTCTTGATCCGCTCGCGGGCCTCGATGTCTTTCGCGACGATGACGATCTCGGAATAGGCTTCGTTCGGCAGCTCGGGATTGATCCCGAGCCAGAAGCGCGGCGGACCGGCGCCGACATAGCTCGTGAAATACAAGGCGTCGGGGTCGCCCTTGAGCAAGGTTTCCGCTTGCTTCGTCGTCTCGAGCGTCGCCTTGATCGAATAGCCCTGCGGCAGCCGCATCTGAAAGAAGAGCTCCGGACGATCCGAAAGCGGAAAGAACTGCTGCTGAACGTGAAGAAAACCTAGAACCGCGAGCACGAACAGGCCGGCGGCGCCGCCGACGACGAGCGCGCGATGGTCGACGGCCCAGGTGATAAGGCGGCGCAGCCGAAGGTAGAACGGCGTCTGATAGATCTCATCGGGATCGTGGTGCGGATGCAGCTTGCCGAAATCCGGCAGCAGCTTCACTCCGAGATAGGGCGTGAAGATCACGGCCACGAACCAGGACGCGATGAGGGCGATGACGAGCACCCAGAACATCGAGCCGGTGTATTCGCCGGTCGATGAGGCCGCAAAGCCGACCGGCATGAATCCTGCCGCTGTGATCAGGGTGCCGGTCAGCATCGGGAAGGCCGTCGACTCCCAGGCGAAGGTCGCGGCCTTCAAGCGGCTGAAGCCCTGCTCCATCTTCACCATCATCATCTCGACGGCGATGATGGCGTCGTCGACGAGCAGGCCGAGCGCGATGATGAGCGCGCCGAGCGAGACGCGCTGCAGATCGACGCCGAGCATGTTCATGAAGATGAAGACGATCGCGAGGACCAGCGGCACGCTGAGCGCCACGATGATCCCGGTGCGAAAGCCGAGCGAGGCGAAGGTCACGATGAGGACGATGACCAGCGCCTCCATGAAGGAGCGCGTGAACAGGCCGACCGCCTGCTCGACCACCTTCGGCTGATCGGCGATCTGCTCGATCTCGATGCCGAGCGGCGTCGCCGCCCGCGCCTCGGCGATGGCGGTCTCCAGATTCTTGCCGAAGGTCAGCAGATTGCCGCCGCGCGCCATGGCGACGCCGACGACGATCGCCGGCTCGCCCTCGCTGCGCACGATGAAGGTCGGCGGATCCTCGAAGCCCGCCGAAATATTGGCGATGTCGCCGAGACGAAGCTCGTTTCCGCCGCCGGCGGCGATCGGAAGCGCCGCGATCGCCTCGACGCCCGTCAGCGCGCCGCTCGCCTGCACGCGCACGCGCGCGGAGGAGGTCTCGAAGGCGCCGGCCTCGTTGAGGGCGTTCTGCTGAGCGATCGAGGCGAAGATGTCCTGCGGCGCGACGCGCAGATTGGCGAGCTTGGCCTGGCTAAACTCGACGAAGATTTTGCGGTCCTGGTCGCCGTAGGTGGTGACCTTGACGACGTCGGGGACTTGCAGCAAGCGCTGCCGCAGTCGCTGCACGACCTCGTCGAGCTGGTGATAATCGGCGCCCTCCCCTTTCACGGCGTAAAGGACGGAGTCGACGTCGCCATATTCGTCGTTGACCTGCGGGCCGATCACGCCCGAGGGCAAGCTTCCCGCGATGTCGCTGAGCTTCTTGCGCAGCTGATAAAACATCCAGGGCACGAGAACCGGCGGCGTCGTGTCGCGAAAAGTCACGGAGATCGCCATATAGCCGGGCTTGGCGTAGGAGTCGGTCTTCTCGAAATAGGGAAGCTCCTGGAGCTTCTTCTCGATCGGGTCGACGACCTGGTCGCGCATCTCCCTGGCCGAGGCGCCCGGCCATTGAGCGACCACCGTCGCGACCTTGATCGTGAAGGAGGGGTCTTCGGCGCGCCCGAGCTTGAAATAGGAGACGAGCCCCGCGACGCTGATTACGATGACGAGAAAAAGCATCAGGGTCGGGCGGTTGACCGCCCAGCGCGAGAGGTTCACGTCCATCGGCGAGCCCCTGACTGTTATCGCTCGACAATGCGGACCCTCTGGCCCGCGTCGAGCTTCTGCACGCCGAGGACGACGATGCGATCGCCCTCATTGACGGGACCTTGGACGAGCGCCGACGTGGAATCGTAGCGCCGCATGGCGACCTTCACGAGCTCCAACCTGCCTTCTGAATCCACGCGCCACAGGCCCGGGCCGTTTCCGTCGTCATAGATCGCGGATAGCGGCACGCTGAGGGCTGGAGCCTGATCGCTGCTGGCGACCGCGAGCGTCGCGCTCATGCCGATCTGAATCTGCGGATCGGGGTCCAGAATGGTGAAACGCGCCGCGAAGTTTCGCGTCGCAGCGTCGGCGGAGGGGCTCAGCTCGCGCAGCTTCGCGCGATAGAGCTTCTGCGGATTTGACCACAGATAGAGCTTCGCCTCTCCGAGCCGCGCTTCCTCGACGAAGCTCTCAGGCAGCGCGACAGCCGCCTCCAACTCGCCGGCGTGGGCAAGCCTCATCGCGCTCTGGCCGGCGGCGACGACCTGGCCCGGCTCGATCGAAGTCGCGGTGATGACGCCATCGGCGTCGGCGCGAAGCTTGGCGTAGTCCAGACTATTGCGGGCGAGCTCGACCGCCTTCGCGCCGCGCTCCTTGCGCCCGCGCGACTCTTGCGCCGCCGCGCGCGCGCGATCGAGCCCCGCTTGCGCCATCCAGCCGTCCTTGCGCAGCGTTTCGGCGCGCTTCTCGTCGGCGCCCGATTGCGCGAGCGAGGCGTTGGCGGCGGCGAGCTCCGCGTCGGCCTGCTCCTTCTGGAGCTTGAAGTCCGTGTCGTCGAGCAGCGCGAGCACATCGCCGGCCCTGACCCGCTGGCCCACCTCGACGAGGCGCTTCAGCACCTTGCCGGAGACGCGAAATCCGAGATCGGACTCGACGCGGGGGCGGATCGAGCAGGCGAATTCTCGCCGGTTCTGAGCAGCGGCGTAATGCGCCGACGCGACGAGGACGGGGCGTTGCGGCCCCCGGTCCTCGGCCTTGGACTGCGGATTGCAGCCGCCCGCCGACAAGGCGATGAGAGCGAACGACAGAGTGGAGAGCTTCTTGTTCATGGGCCTCGGCTCCCGTCGGGCCGTGCAAATCCGGCCGTGAAAAACCTTGCCATGATCAATGACGAAAATCAACAATCGTCAGCACGCAAAAATTGCCGTCTCCGTCCCTGACAAGAAATTGGCGGCGGTCCGCGGACCGCCGCCCGAAAACTTGCAAAAATCCAGGTCGAAAGCCTTGCACGCGAGGAGGATAGTGCCTGGAAATCGCTCTCGCGCCAAGCCGGCACAAATGACGGGTCTGCGTCGGGACGTCGCGTCGAATCATGACTCCGGCGGCGCGAGCGTTAACCCGGCTCTAGCGCAGATACGCTTTCCTCGTCGCGCTGTCGCAGCGCCACTCGTCGCTCGTAGCTGGCCCGGTTTTTCGTGCATATGAGGCTGTAGGGCCGCCCCTTCGTGTCCAGCCTCGTCGTCACGTCGCTCTTTGCGCCGTCGATGGACTGCTGGAGATGGCGGCGCGCGTGTTCCGCCGCCTTCAGCACGAAGACGTTGCGCGTCGGGTCGTCGAGGAAGCGCGCCAGATTGGCGCAGTCCGCGCACTTGCAGCCGAGGCTCGCGTCCCGCCGCCAGTCGGTCGGCGGAGCCAGAGTCTCCCCCATGCGGGCGCGTAGATGGCCAAGGCACGCGCTTTTGACTTTCGCCAGGCCTGGATCGTCGGCGACCAGCTCACCCTCGGCCGCGAGCAGGCGCAACGAGGGAACCAGGATTTCGTCCAACCCATAAATCGAGCGTTCAACGAGAATGCGCTCCGCGGCGCGCAGGCCGACGGCGGCGTCGATGCGGCGCAGCGCGGCAAGCAAGTCGGCGACGGCGCCGGCGTCCCCTTTCGGCTGCCGCAGCTGGGGCTCGCCGTCGCCAACCGGAAGCGCAGCGAGCAGCCGCAGCGCCGCGGCGCGCAGGTCCTCGCCGCTCCATGCTTGCGCAGCGCCGCGCAAGAGGCAGGCGCATGCCCGGAAGCTTTTCGTCGCCGCTCCCGCAAGGAGGCGTTCGACTAGCCGCCGACGCTCGTCCGCCTCAAGGAGCGTCAAGGCGCCCAGGATCGCGCCGACGTCGCGCTTGTCGAAGCCATGCTCGGCGAGAATCTCACCGAGAAAGCGCTCGATGAGACCGCCCGCCTCGAGTTCGGCGAGCGTCTCGAGCAGTTTCGTCGTCGGGCTTTTTTCTTTGGCGCTCGGTTGCGCGCCCCAATAGTCGTCGCGGCGGCGATTGACGATTTCCTTGGCGAGCTCGATCGCCTGCGCGCGCAGCCGCGGCTTTGTCTTCGTGTCGGCCTCGCGCAAGCGGCCCGTCATCTCTTCCAGGCAGCCGATGGCCTTGTTGAGCGACGTTTCCGCGATGACCGCCATGAAGCGCCGGCGCGGCCAAATGACGAGCGCGGCGCGGCTGTAGGTGCGCTCGAAGCTCGCGCCCTCGTTGCCCGTCTCCTCGGCGAAATATTCCTCGTCCGGCTCCAGGTCTTCCAGGAGCTCGGGCGGCGAAATTTCACCGTCGTGCAGCGGCAAGGCGGGCAGGGCCGGATCTTCCCCGTCGGCGTTGCGCCAGTCGTCGAGCGTGGCGATGCGGGAGAAGATCTCCCCCGCTTCGAATTCCGGCTCTGCATGGCCTCGGCGTCCGCCCGACCAGTAAACGTCCTTGTATTCCGCCGCGCCTTCCTCTTCGATCGTCAGCAGCGCCAGGTGAATGGCGCAATCGGCTTCGCGAGCCGCCGCGCGCGCCACCCCGGCGACAGCCGAGTCGGCTCCCTTCAGCGCCGAAAAGCTGAGCTCCGCCGGCGTGTAGGCATGCTCCAGCGCATACACGAGCTTGACGGGTTCGGAGCCGCTTTCCGCCCATTCCCTGAGCAAGGCGGCGGCGGTCGTCGCTTCCCGGGCGTAGTTCGGCGGCTCTGGCGCCGCGCCCGCGCCCTTGCGCAACAGGTTGTAGACGAGCACCAGGCGGTAGCCAGACACAACCGGCAGGGCCTCGTGCACGCAGTCGGCGTAAAACGCTGCGAAGGCGACTTCCCCCGGATCGCCGACCCGAAGATCCAGCCGCGCCTCGCGGTCGCCGTGCCGCACCACGAGCTCGCCGCCCTCATAGAGTCCCATCGGCGCGACGATCAGCGTCGCGAACATGCCCGGCGCCTTCTCGGTGTCGCGATGGCTGATAAAGAAACCGTTCGGCTCGTAGATCAGCAGCTTGTAAAACTCTGCGTCCACGTCGCCCTCGACGCCGAGCCCTTCGGCGGCGCGAGCCACGATCTCCTTCAGCGTGTCGCGCCAGCGCGCGCCGCCGATTTTCACGCGGTCGGCGCCGATCTGCCAGCACCGACGCACGGAAGTATCGACGAGCGTCTCCTGCCCGCGTCCATAGGGAGCCTGCTCTGCGCCGGCGATGAGGCGCTTTGCCTGGTCTTCGAGCAGCGGCAGCGCGACGAAGCCCGCGCCCGCGACTTCGATCGACGGCGCGAGAAGCGCGCTGACGCCCGACGTGCAGAAGCCGCCGGGACGGCGAACGGCTGCAAGCGCTGCAGGAAAGTCGGATGTCAGGTCGGACATGGGCGAACCTTGATCGGATGCGGGCCCGGATCTTATATCGCCGAGGCGTCGCCGCAGCGTGGCGGGCGTCGCCCGGCCTCGGATTGTCCCCGGCATTTTTCGTTATTGACAGGGATGCGGACTTTGGCCTGATACGATCCCGTCGTCGCATTTCGAGGAGCAGCGGATGGCTCGATTATTTCCTGCGTCGCTCGTCGCCGCAATCTATTGCGGCCTCGCGGCTATTCCCGCCAGCGCGGGCGCCCCGCTGCAGGACGTCCCTCCCGCCGAGACGCGGCTCGCGCCTTTCACCGGCGACCTCCCGCCTTGCGACGACAGTTTCGTTCTCTGGCGCATCATGATCGACTTCTCCGAGCGCGAAACGGAATATTGGGGCAACGATCTCGTCATTCAGGACTTTCAGCCGCCCCGAGAGACCGGCTTCCGCAAGCACGGCGAAAGCTTCATCCCGCGGCGCCGTTGCGAGGCGCGCGCAAGGTTCAGTGACGGCTCCATCCGCCGCGTCGCCTATGAGATCGCGGAGGACCAGGGCTTTTTGGGGCTCGGCTGGGGCGTCCACTGGCGCGTGGACGGGCTGGACCGCGAGCACGAGACCTCCTTCGGTCGGTGAAGCGCGCATGGGAGACTTCCGCTTGCAAAAGAGCATCCTGCAAAAGAGCATCCCGGCGCTCGCGTTTATCGTCTGTCTCGCCTGCGCCCCGAAAGTCGCGCGCGCGGAGGATTGCATCCTCGACCGCTGCGCCGACAAGGCGGCGCCGCAGCCTTCCAGACCCTCCGCCGCGCCTTCAGGCGACTTCGACTTCTACGTTCTCGCGCTCTCCTGGTCGCCGGGATTTTGCGAGCAGAGCCGCTCCGGCTCGAAGCAGTGCGAGCCGGGCGGAAATCTCGGCTTCGTCGTGCATGGGCTGTGGCCGCAATATGAGCACGGGTTTCCGAGCGACTGTGGCGGCCCGGCGACCGTCTCGCGCATCGCGCTGGAGCGGGCCAGGGGCGTCTATCCGGACGAAGGCCTCGCGCGCTACGAATGGCGAAAGCACGGGACCTGCACGGGCCTAAGCCCCGGCGACTACTTCGACGCCGCGGCGCGCGCGAGGAACGCCGTGACGATTCCCGATCTCTTCACCAAGGCCTCCGCCGACCAGACGCTGTCGACGCAGGCGATCGAGCAGGCGTTCCGCGACGCCAATCCGCGGCTGCGCCCGGGCATGATGGGCGTCGGCTGCCGCCGCGACACGCTTGAGGACGTGCGCATCTGCTTCGCCAAGGACCTCTCGTCCTTCCGCGCCTGTCCGGAGGTCGCGCGCGGCGGCTGCCGCGTTCGCGCCATTCGCGCCCCGGCCCCCTATTGAACTATCGCCATGGCTTTCACGCCGGCAATTTCGCCGACGTGTTCAAGCACGCGCTGCTTGTGCGGCTGCTCGCGCATTTCCTGCGCAAGGAGACGCCGTTCCGAGTGATCGACACCCATGCCGGCGAAGGCGCCTACGACCTCGGCGCGGACGAAGCGGAGCGCACCGGCGAATGGCGCGAGGGCGTCGGACGCCTCGCCGATCTCTCGGGCGCGGACGCCGCCGCGCTGGCGCTGCTCGCGCCCTATCTCGAGGCGCTCGGCCCCTTCATCGAGGGACGCCCGAGGCTCTATCCGGGCTCGCCGCTGCTGGCCCAGGGGTTATTGCGCGAGAACGACCGCGCGATCTTCTGCGAATTGCGTGAGGACGCCTATGCTGCGCTGCGTCGGCGCTTCGCGCGCGACAAGCGCATCAAAGCGATCCATCTCGACGGCTACACGGGCGCGGGGGCTTTCGTGCCGCCCGGAGAGCGGCGCGGCCTCGTGCTCATCGACCCGCCCTTCGAGCGCGCCGACGAATACGCCGCGATGTTCTCCGCGTTTCAGACGGCCTATCGCAAATGGCCGACGGGAGTCTACGCGCTGTGGCATCCGATCAAAAACGCGAAGCAGACGCGCGAGTTTTATCAAGCCTTTCAACGCGGCGGCGTCGCGCGCGCGCTGCGTCTGGAGCTTTGCGTCGGCGGCGACGCGCTGAAGCTGAACCGAGCCGGGCTCGTTGTCGTCAATCCGCCTTTCGGATTTGAAGCAGAAGCCCGGACGCTGCTGACGTTTCTCGTCGAAAGGCTTGCACAGGGGGGCGGCGCGGAGCTCGTCGTGGATCCCTTGACGGCCGAGCGAGACCCTGCGCGCGAACCGGGACCCGAGGCGACTTGATAGCTGCGGATTGAACGGACGCGCGAAGGCCGGGCTCCAGCCATTTGCCGCGAGCGCCGGGAAAATCCAGAAGCCGCCGCCGAGCTTCCGCCTGTCGATTCAGCGCGCGAGCTGGTCGCCGGGTCGCCCGCTGAAGCGGTCCATGATCCCGCGCCATCGCGCCGCGGCCCAAACACTGAATTGGTCGAGATAGAGGTAGATGACCGGCGTTGTGTAAAGCGTCAGCGCCTGGCTCACGATCAGGCCGCCGACAATCGCGATGCCGAGCGGGCGGCGGACCTCGCCGCCATTGCCGAAGCTCAACGCCAACGGCGCGGCGCCGAGGATCGCCGCCATCGTCGTCATCATGATAGGGCGGAAGCGCAGCAGGCAGGCCTCGTAAATGGCGTCGTAGGACGAAGCGCCGTGAGCCCTTCTGGCTTCGATCGCGAAGTCGATCATCAAAATCGCGTTCTTCTTGACGATGCCGATGAGCAGGATCACGCCGATGAAGGCGATGATGCTGAACTCCGTGTGAAACAGCTGCAGGGCGAGAATGGCTCCTACGCCCGCCGACGGCAGCGTGGAGAGAATGGTGAGAGGGTGAATGTAGCTCTCATAGAGCATGCCGAGCACGATATAGACCGCGGTGAGCGCGGCGAGGATGAGCAGAGGCTCGGTCTTGAGCGACTGCGTGAAGAGCTGGGCGGTTCCGGTCAGCGCGCCCTTCAGCGTCGGCGGCATGCCGATTTCCTTGGTGGCGCGATCAATATCCTCGAGCGCTTGAGAGAGAGACGCGCCTTCGGCGAGATTGAAGGAGACGGTTGTCGCGACGAACAGGCCCTGGTGATTAAGGGCGAGCGCGGTGTGGCCGGGGCTGAAGCTCGCGACGGCGGGCAGCGGCACCATGGTCTCCTGATTGGTGCTGACGGACGAGCCCGTGGAGGCTGTGGCGTTTCCAACCACGGCGAGCGCGTTGGTCGTGGCGTTGCGCGCGGTGGCGGTGACGCTGGCGGTCGCCGCGGCGGCCGCCGTCGCGGCGCTGGTCGAGGGAGTCGAGGGCGTGACCGTCTGGGCGGTCGTGGCGACCGCGGTTCCAACCGGCGCATTAGTCGTGGACGCGCCGGCCGCAGGCGCGCCGGCGGTCGAGACGTAAACGTCGTTCAGCGATTGGGGGCGCTGCGTGCTGCGCGGGTCGATCTCCATGACCACGTGATATTGATTCTGCGCCTGGTAGATGACCGAAACCTGTCGCTGGCCGAAGGAGTCGTAAAGCGCATTGTCGATCTGCGCGGCGGTCAGGCCGAGCCGCGACGCAGTGTCGCGATCGATGTTGACGTCGGCCTCGAGCGCCCGCAGCTGCTGGTCGGAGCTCACGTCGCGCAGCACGCCGCCGCGGTTCAGCGCGTCCACGAGCTTGGGTGTCCATTCATAGAGATCGGAGCCATTGCCGAGCAGCGTGTATTGATAGAGGGCGTTGGACTGGCGCGCGCCGACGCGAAAATCCTGGATGGCGCTGAGAAAGACTTCGCCGCCCGGAATTTTCGAAAGCGCCGGACGCAATCTCGCGATCACGCCGTCGGCGCTCTCGTGACGCTCGTCGAGCGACTTGAGATTGACATAGATCGACGCGGTGTTGACCGCGGCCGCCTGTCCGCCGCTGCCAACGCCCGTGAAGCCGATGACGTTGTCGACGGCCGGATCCTGCCGCACAATCGCGATCATCTGCACAAGCTTCTTCTGCATGGACTGGAACGAGACTGCCTGATCGCCGCGCAGCACGCCCGTCAGGCGGCCCGTATCCTGCTGAGGGAAGAAGCCCTTGGGGATGACGCCGATCAGCCAGATGTTGAGCGCCACTGTCGCGATCAGGATGAGCATGACCGTGCGTGGATGTCGCAACGCCACCACGAGGCTCTTCTCATAGCCGCCGAGCATGCGGTCGAAGAAGGTGCGCCGCCTCGGCCGCGACGCGTCCTGCGGCGACTTCTTGCGCAGCATCAGCGCGCAGAGCATGGGGGTCGTGGTGAGCGAGATCACGAGCGAGATCAGGATGGCGATCGACAGCGTCATCGCGAATTCGCGGAAGAAGCGTCCGGGAATGCCGCCCATGAACAGAATCGGCGTGAAGACCGCGACGAGCGAGAGGCTGATCGAGAGCACCGTGAAGCCGACCTCGCGCGCGCCGAGCAGCGCCGCCTCCTTTTGCGACATGCCGGCTTCAATGTGGCGAGAGGTGTTCTCGACGACGACGACGGCGTCGTCGACGACGAAGCCCGTCGCGATGGTCAGCGCCATGAGCGACAGGATGTCGAGCGTGAACCCCGCGAGATACATGACGCTAAAGGAGCCAATGATCGAAACCGGCACGGCGACGCTCGGCACGATGGTCGCGCGCATGTTGCGCAAGAAGAAATAGACAACACCAATGACGAGCAGCACCGCGATGACGAGGGTTGTCTCGGTGTCGGCGAGAGAGGCGCGGATGGTCAGCGACTTGTCGCCGGCGATGATGACGTTGATGTCGCCGGGCATGGCGGCCTCGAGCGTCGGCAACTCGGCCTTGATACGCTCGACCGTCTCGATGATGTTCGCGCCGGGCTGCGTGAACGGGATCACCGCGACCGCCGGATCGTCGTTGTAGAAGCCGGCGTTGCGCACGTCCTCGACGGAATCCGTCACGGTGGCGACATCGGACAGGCGAACCGCATTGCCGTTGCGATAGGCGATGACGAGCGGCGCGTAGTCGGCCGCCTTGGTCGCCTGGTCATTGTCATAGATCTGAAAATGCTTGCCGCCTTCCTCGATCGCGCCCTTGGGGCTGTTGGCGTTGGCGGAGGCGAGCGCCGCGCGGATGTCCTCGAGGCCGACGCCGAATCTGTTCAGCGCCTCGAAGCTCAAGTCGACGCGCACCGCGGGCAGCGTCGCGCCGCCAATGATCACCTGGCCGACCCCTTCGAGCTGCGACAGCCTTTGCTGCAGGACGTTGGTCGCGGCGTCGTAGAGCTGGCCGCGGGTCAGCGTCTTGGACGTCAGCGCCAGGATCACGATCGGCGCATCGGCCGGATTGACCTTGCGATAGGTCGGATTGGTGCGCAGATTGGTCGGCAGGTCCGCGCGCGCCGCATTGATGCCCGCCTGCACGTCCCGCGCCGCGCCGTCGATGTCGCGATCGAGGCCGAACTGCAAGGTGACGCGGGTGAGGCCGAGGCTCGACGAAGAGGTCATCTCAGTCACGTCGGCGATCTGGCCGAGATGGCGCTCGAGCGGACTGGCGACGCTGTTTGCGACCGTATCGGGGCTTGCGCCCGGCAATTGGGCGAGCACGATCACGGTCGGAATATCCACCTGCGGCACGGGGGCGACGGGCAGGGTGAAGAAGGCGAGCGCGCCGGCGATGGCGATGCCGATCGTTAGAAGCGTCGTCGCGACGGGGCGCGCGATGAAGGGCGCCGAAATGTTCATGGCGGCGCCTCGGGCGCTTGCCGGCGACCGAACCGCAGCGCGAGTCGATCGAAATAGAGGTAGATGACCGGCGTCGTGAAGAGGGTCAGCACCTGGCTCACGATCAGACCGCCGACGATCGCAAAGCCCAGGGGGCGACGCAGCTCGGAGCCCGCGCCAGAGCCGAGCATCAGCGGCACGGCGCCGAGGATCGCGGCCATCGTCGTCATGAGGATCGGGCGGAAACGCAGCAGGCAGGCCTGGAAGATCGCCTCGCGCGGCGGCTTGCCTTCATGGCGCTCCGCGTCGAGCGCGAAGTCGATCATCATGATCGCGTTCTTCTTGACGATGCCGATGAGAAGAATGATTCCGATGATCGCGATGATGTCGAGCTGATAGCCGAAAAGAATGAGCGTCACCAGCGCGCCGACGCTCGCGGACGGCAGGGTCGAGAGAATCGTGACGGGGTGGATGTAGCTCTCGTAGAGCACGCCGAGCACGATATACATGGCCGTGATCGATGCGAGAATCAGCAGAAGCTGATTGGTGAGCGACGAGCGGAACGCCTGTAGCACGCCCTGATAGGCGACAATGAAACTTTTGGGCAGCTGCGTGTCCTTGATCGCGCGGTCGACCGCCTCCGAGGCGGCGCCGAGCGTCGCGTGCGGACCTAGGTTGAACGAGATCGTCGTCGCAGGGAATTGGCCGAAATGCGTCAACAGCAGCGGCGCCGTGCGCTGTTTGACGTGGGCGATCGCGCCCAGCGGCACTTGCCCGTTGGTCGTCGAGGTGGAGGACGGCAGATAGATCGCGGAAAGACTGTCGAGATGCGTCTGAACTGCGGGCTCGGACTCCAGGATCACGCGATACTGGTTGTTCTGCGTGTAGATGGTCGAGACGATGCGCTGTCCGAACGAATCGTAGAGCGCATTGTCGATCGTCGCTGGCGTCACGCCGAAGCGCGAGGCCGTGGCGCGGTCGATCGTCAGCTCGACCGCGAGGCCGCCCTGCTGCAGGTCGCTCGCGACGTCGGCGAGCTCCGGCTGCTGCGTCAGGCGCTGCATGAGCTTGGGGACCCACGTTTCAAACTCCTCCATGCGGGGGTCTTCGAGCACGAATTTGAACTGCGCGCGGGTCACGCTCGCGTCGATCGTGAGATCCTGCACTGGCTGCATGTACAGGGTGACCCCCGCGACGCCCGCAACCTCGGTCTTGAGCCGCCGGATGATCTGCGTCGCGGTCAGGCTGCGCTCATGGAACGGCTTGAGATCTATGAAAAAGCGGCCGTTGTTGAGCGTCGGATTCGTGCCGTCGACGCCGATGAAGGAGCTGAGGCTCTGGACGTCGGGATCCTTCAAGATCGCCTTGGCGAGCTCGCTCTGCAGGCGCGTCATCTCTCCAAAGGACGCGCCCTGCGGTCCGACCGAGATCGCCTGGATCAGCCCCACGTCCTGGACGGGGAAGAAGCCTTTGGGGATGACCATGTAGAGCAAGGCGGTCAGCGCCAGCGTCGCGAGCGCGATGAAGAGAGTCAGCGGCTGGTGGCTCAGGACGACCTCGAGCGCGCGGCCGTATTGGGCGATAATCCTTTTGAAGCCGCGCTCCGCCGCGAGATCGAAGCGGTTGCGCTCGGAGTCGGGGCGATGACGAATGAGCCGCGCGCACATCATCGGCACGAGCGTCAGCGACACGGCGGCGGAGATCACAATCGTCACCGCGAGGGTGATCGCGAATTCGTGAAACAGGCGTCCGACGACCTCACGCATGAACAGCAGCGGAATGAGCACCGCGATGAGCGAGATCGTCAAAGAAATGATCGTGAAGCCGATCTGTCCCGAGCCGCGCAGCGCCGCTTCCATCGGCTCCATGCCTTCTTCGACATAGCGGGCGATGTTCTCGATCATGACGATCGCGTCGTCGACAACGAAGCCCGTCGCGATCGTCAGCGCCATCAGCGACAGGTTGTCGAGGCTGAAATGCAGCAGATACATGACGCCGAGGCAGCCGATGAGCGACAAGGGCGCGGAAAGGCTCGGGATGAGCGTCGCGGCGAAGGTGCGTAGAAACACAAAGATCACAAGTACGACGAGCACGACCGCGAGGCCGAGTTCGAACTCGACATCCTCTACCGAGGCGCGGATCGTGGTCGTGCGGTCGCTGATGATGTCGAGGCTGGCCGAGGCCGGCAGGCTTTCCCTGAGCTGGGGCAGCAGCTGCTTGATCTGGTCGACGACGTCGATGACATTGGCGCCGGGCTGACGCCGAATGTTCAAGATGATGGCCGGCGTCTCGTTGGACCAGGCGGCGAGCTTGGCGTTCTCGGGCCCGCGAAAAATGTTGGCCACGTCCGTCAGCTTGACGGGATTGCCGTTGCGGTAGGCGAGGATGACCTGCGCATATTGGTCCGCGCCGGTCAGCTGGTCATTGGCGTTGATCGTGTAAGCCTGCTCGGGGCCGTCGAAGAACCCTTTGGGCGTGTTGACGTTCTGGTTGCTGAGCGTCGTGCGGACGTCGTCGATGTTGAGCCCGTAGGCGGCGAGCGCGCGCGGATTGAGCTGCACCCGCACGGCCGGCCGGTTGCCGCCGCTGATCGTGACCTGGCCCACGCCCGGCTGCTGCGCGATCTTTTGTGCAAGCCGCGTCTCGCTCAACTCCTCGAGGTCGATCAGCGACAGGCTTTTCGAAGTCAGCGCCAACGTCAGGATCGGCGCGTCGGCGGGATTGACCTTGGAATAGACCGGCGGCGTCGGGAGATCCGCCGGCAGCAGGTTGTTCGCCGCGTTGATCGCCGCCTGCACCTCCTGCTCGGCGACGTCGAGCGACAGGTTCAGGCTGAACTGCAGCGTAATGATCGAAGCGCCGGCGGAACTCGCCGAAATCATCTGGTTGAGCCCCGGCTGCTGGCCGAGCTGCACTTCGAGCGGCGCTGTGACCGAGGAGGTCATGACCTCGGGGCTGGCGCCCGGATAAAAGGTCTGCACCTGAATCGTCGGATAGTCGACCTCGGGCAGCGTCGCGAGCGGCAAGAGACGGAACGCCACCAGGCCCGTCAGCAGGATCGCCACCATCAGCAGGGAGGTGGCGACGGGCCGTTTGATGAAGGGCTCCGAAACGTTCATCGATCCTCTGTCGGTTCGCAATCTTCTTAACGAGGCGAGACGACGTTCATGCCCTCGCGCAGGCGATCCGCGCCCTCTGTCACGACGCGGTCGCCGGGGACGACGCCCGACATCACCGCGGTAAGGTCTCCCTCCGTGGGTCCAAGCGTAAGCTTGCGCACAGAAACCTTGTTCTCAGCGTCGACCAGCCAAGCGTAGGCGCCCGGCGCGCCGCGCTGTATCGCCGAATTGGGGATCGTCACCACGTCGCGCAGGGTGCGGATGAGCAAGCGCGCGTTGACGAACTGGTTGGGGAAGAGCTTGTTGTCCTTGTTCTCGAAACGCGCGCGGAATTTCACCATGCCCGTCGTCGTGTCGACCTGGCTGTCGATGGCGAACAGTTCGCCCGCGTCGAGCTGAACGGCGTTGGCCCGATCGAAGGCGAAGACCTGCAACGGCGTCTCCGCGTTCATCTGCGGCAGGATGTCGGGAAGCTGGTCCTCGGGCAGCGGGAAGATCACCGTGATCGGCTGCAGCTGCGTGATCACCGCGATCATGCTGTTCGTCGACGTCTGAACGTAATTGCCAGGATCCACGAGACGGAGCCCGATGCGGCCATCCACCGGCGAGATGATGTGGGCATAGATCAGATTGAGCTTCTGCTGGTCGATCAGCGCGCGGTCGGTCTTCACCGAGCCCTCGTATTGCTTGACGAGATAGACCTGATCCTCCTCCGTCTGGCGGGCGATCGAGTTCTGCTTGAGGAGGGTCTGATAGCGCGCCAGATCGACCTTCGCCTGATCGAGCAGCCCCTGGTCGTGCACCAGTTGCCCCTCGTATTGCGCCTGCATGATCTCGTAGGGCCGCGGATCGATCTGCGCCAGAAAGTCGCCTTTCTTTACGAGCTGGCCCTCGTGGAATGCGACCTGCGTCAGTTGCCCGCTGATCTGCGTCACGACATTGACGGTCGCGAAGGGCGTGACCGTGCCCAGCCCGTCGACCAGCACCCTGACGTCGCCCTTGCCGATCGTGGCGACGGCGACAGACGGAGGCGCGTTGCGGTCGGCGCTTTCTTTTGTCGGAGCCCAACGCAGGACCAGATAGGCTGTGATGAGGACGAGCCCCGCCGCCAAGAGCGCCGCGAGAACGTGAGAACGCGTCCGCCCCCGAGGGCGTCCCACTGGGTGCTCGCTCGCTTGTTCCGAGGTCATTGTGGCCACCAGATCGGGGTTGGGGATCAACGGAACAGGTGCGGCGGGCCGCGTCATGGTCCGCCCCGCGCCTGAAACAGAAGCGTCTGACCAAATGACCCAAATGGAAGACGTCTGGCAAGGCCGCATGGCGCGCCGCCATCTGGATAATCCAGCTGCGACGCCATAATTCTGGGGAACTTTCGTGCGAAGCCTTGACCAGGCGGCTCGTGGGTAGCAGCTAGCAAATGGCCTTTTCGTTCGCGCGACTCTGTCAAGGGCGTCGGGCGACGGTGCCCGTCTTGCGGCGGGATTTTGCCGAAGCCGTCCGGATTTCCTGTTGGGAGCAGCAAAGAGGCATGGCCGGGCGAAGGACGGGAATCCCGCGAGGGGCTGCGTGTTGCCGGGCTTGAGGGGAGCTCCATGCGCAGTTCTGGCGGCGACGTTCGCGCTCGCCGGCTGTTTGGTGGGACCCGATTATGTCCCCCCGCCTGTCCAGACGCCGGAAAAATTCAAGGAGCTCAAAGGAACAGCGCTTAAGGGCTGGAAGCTCGCGGCGCCGCGCGACCGCGTTGACGCGAGCCCCTGGTGGCAGGTCTACAACGATCATACGCTCGACGAATTGGAGGCGCAGGTCGAGATCTCCAACCAGACCGTCGCGGCCGCGCTCGAAGCCTATGAGCAGGCCCGCACGCTGATCCGAGAGGCGCAGGCGGCGCTTTTTCCGACGATCACCGCGAGTTACACCACGACGCGCCAGTACACTGGCGCAGCGCTCCTGAATACCGGCTCGTCCTCCTCAAGCAGCTCATCGAGCACGACGCCGAGCGCCATTTCGACAAGCGTCGGCTCCAACGTGCTTCACGGCCAAGTCACCGCGATCTACACCCCGCAGGGCTCCCTGACCTGGGAAATCGACCTCTGGGGCAAGCTCCGTCGGCAGATCGAGAGCAACGTCGCGGGCGCGCAAGTGAGCGAGGCTGATCTCGAGAACGCCAAGCTCACCGCGCAGGCCGCGCTGGCGACCGCCTATTTCAATCTGCGCGCGGCCTATTCGCTCAAGGACCTCCTCGAACAGACCGCGCGGGAATACAAGCGCACGCTGGACATCACGCGCAACCAGTACAAAGCCGGCACGGCCGCCGAGGCCGACGTCGTAACCGCGGAGACTCAGCTCCTGTCCACCCAAGCCCAGGCGATCAATACGGGCGTCGCGATCGCGCAGATGGAGCATGCGATCGCCGTGCTGATCGGCAAGCCGCCGGCTGATTTCTCGCTGCCGCCCATGCGCCTGACAGGCTACATCCCCTCATTCCCGGTCGAGGTTCCGACGACCTTGCTGGAGCGGCGGCCCGACATCGCCGCCGCCGAACGCATGATGCAGCAGGAGAACGCGCTGATCGGCGTGGCGCTCGCCGCATACTACCCCGACGTCACGCTCTCCGCGGACCTCGGCTACACGGGGCATGTGCCGCTTCCGATCAATCCCGCCCACGAGTTCTGGTCGCTCACCGCCATGGCGGCGGAAACGGTGTTTGAAGGCGGCCTGCGTTCGGCGCAGGTCGACGCTGCGACCTCCACCTACCGGCAGAGCGTGGCCAGCTATCGCGAGACAGTGCTGACCGCGTTCCAGCAGGTCGAGGATCAGCTCGCGGCGATCCGGGTCCAGGCGCGCCAGCTCCAAGTGCAGGAAAAGGCCGTCGCGGAGGCCCGAAAATCGGTCACGTTCTATCTGAACCAGTACCGCGCCGGCGTTGTCGCCTTCACCTCCGTCGTCGTGGCGGAGGCCGCCCTGCTCTCGGCGGAGCAGTCGGCGTTGACGACGCGACAAAACCTCTTCCTCGCGAGCGTCGCGCTCATCGAGGCGCTCGGCGGCGGTTGGGACAGATCGCATCTGCCGCCGCCCGAAGCCGCGTCCACGGGAATCTCGCTCTTTCCGCAGCGCTGACGACGCCCAGCGACCAGCCGTCATCGCCTGACGATTTTGGCCCCGTTCGCATCGTCCACGGCCTCAAGCGTCAGCGTGAAGCCCGATTGCCGGACGTCGGCCTCCGAAATTTCGCCCCAGTCCCCGACAAGCATCGCGTCGAGCTCGAACCGCTTCGACTCGTGCGGCTGCAGTCCGCCGGGGATGGGAACCTCAAATTCCTGCTCGGCGACGGGAATGGGCCTCCCATGCTTCTGCAAGGCCCCTTTGAGGTGCAACTTCAATATGGTGGTTCGGCTGTGATTCACCACCGCGAAGGATATCAGCGGCCATTCGAGGCCGCCGTAAGACTGAATGCCAAATTTGTGAAAACTGAATTTTGGGTCCAAAATTTTTATTTGTCCTATCGTCGCCGGCGCGGCTGTCTGCAAGGTGTTGAATTGCGAAATGTCTTCGGCGAAGGCCTGGCAGCTCGCCGGAAAGCACAGGATCGCCCGCAGCAAGAGGCGCCCCATAAGTTTCAGCATCCGACGCTCCTGCTATGTGCGGCCTCCGACGCTCCGGCAGGAAGAAGATTAAGGGCTGCGTTGTCGATAGACAAACGGAGAATCGCGGCGCGCGGGAGCTCTCTTGCGCGTTTGGGAGCTCGCTCGAGGAAGGCCTGACTCGCCTCGACGTCTGAGAAAAAAATGTGGGCAAGAATATCTTGCGACGGAGCCACCGGTTGACACGGCCCCATCCTTATCGTTTAGCTGAAGAACCGGCGATGGAGTTCGCCGTATAACCGCCGCTGCGCCGCAGCCGGCTGATGACTCCTACCATCGAATGCGGGGTGGGAGTCTGTGCCAAATTACGTCCGACACAAAAATGACCGTTGCGCCGCCTGTGCGAACCTGCGCGGGGGCGGGCCATGATCGTTGACAACAGACCGCTGCGCGGCTGGCGGCTTTTGCTCTTCGTCGCCACCCTGGCGCTGGCCAACATCGTCGTTCTCTCCAACGTGCCCGGCTATACGATCTCCGCGCCCTATGTGGCGGGCGATCTCGGCGGCGTCACGCCGAGCTTTGGATCCTGGGCGACGACAGACCATATGGTCGGGCTCGCGCTTGGCCTGCCCTTTGCGCGCTGGTTCTCGGGCCGCTTCGGGGATTATCGCGTCTATGTCGCGGCCTTCCTGCTCTATGCTGTCGCCGCTTTCTTTTGCGCCGTGAGCGAGACGCTTTGGGTGTTCCTGCCGGGCCGCATCGCGCTCGGCTTCATCGGCGGCGTGACGCTTCCCATCGGGCAGTCCATGGCGCTGCGAGAATTTCCCGAGCGCTCCCGCACGCTGGTGGCCGGCTTGTGGGGCGTTTTGAGCATGACGCCATTCACGATCGGCGTCTTCGTCAGCGGCTGGTATTCAGAATTCTTGAGCTGGCGCGCCCTGTTTCAAACCGACATCGTCGTCAGCCTTCTGGTTGCTGGCGTCGTCGCTTCGCTGCTTTACGGACGCGGCGTCAACGCGAGGATCGTCCGCTTCGACTTCGTGGGCGTCGCTCTGCTCACCGCCATCGTCTATGGCGCCCAGACGATCTTCAACATGGGCAACGACTTCGACTGGTTTGCGTCGCCGATCCTGCGAACGATGCTGATCATCGTGTCGATCGCGATTCCGGCTTTCGTGATCTGGGAGCTCAGCGAACGCAATCCCGTGCTCGATCTGCGCCTGTTCGGGCGCCGCAACTATGCGATTGCGATCTCCTGCTCCGTTTTTGGCTTTCTGATCATCCAAGGGATGTTGTCCGTGTTCGTGGTCCAGCTACAGGTGCTCAACGGCTACTCCGCCTCTCTCGCAGGGCTAACTTATCTGGCGATGTTTGTGGTGGCCGGGCCTGTCGTCGCTATTCTACACGAGCTCAACCGAACGCTCGACGTCCGACTCGTGTCGTTCTTCGACTTTCTCGGCCTCGCCACGACATTGACCTGGTTTGGGCTGTTCGACCGTCTCGCCTGGTTCGATCAGCTCTCCTGGCCGATGTTCTTCTTCGGGTTTTTTATCGCTTTGTTCTTCGCGCCGCTCGCAAGCCTCGCCATGCACGGCCTGTCAGGTTCGAAGCTCATCCGCGCGGCGGAGGAGCTCGCGCTGCTGCGCACAGTCGCGGGGTCCTATGGCATCTCGCTGCTCGGTGTCGTGCAGTTCCGTCGCGCCCCGTTCCATCAGCTCGAACTTGCCGATCATCTGGGCGGCCGGCGCTTTGCATCTCTCGACCTGGTGACGCAGGCGACCGCCCGTCTTGAAGCCGCTGGGGTCCAATCCGCCGCCGTCACGCGCACGCTCGGCAATCTGATGCGACAGCAGTCGGCGCTGCTCGGGCTAAACGACGCTTTTCTGTTGGGCGCCGCCGTGTTCGTCGTGCTGGGCGTGCTCGTCTGGTTCGCGCAGCCGACCCTGATCGCCTTCTGGCGGCGCGAGGACAAAGCGCATCTGCAGGCCGAAGAGCTCATGGAGTCGCCATGACGCAGGCCCGCGACATCGTTGCGGCGGCGGTCCTCGCACTGTCGCTTGCGGGGTGCGTCCCCGGCGACGAGCAGCGTGCGGAATTCGTGGCGCCGCCCGCCATGGAGCGCACGCTCTCCGGAGCCGGCGCGAGGCAGGCGGGCGCATGGCCGGTCGCCGATTGGTGGCGCCAGTTCCGCAGCGCCGGGCTCGATCGCGCCATGGCCGCGGCGCTCGCGCAGAACCAGGACCTCAAGCACGCCTACGACCGACTGCATCAGGCCGAAGCCATCACAGAGGTCGAAGGCTCGAAGCTGCTTCCCTTCGTCACCGGCGATATGGGGATGGGCCAGCATCGCGTGCCCAGTCACGGCGTCGAGGCGTCGTATAATCCGGACATCGCCGGCCAGGAAAAGACCAAGGCCTATCTGAACCCGATGTCGTTCTATTACGAGTTCGACTTCTGGGGGAAAAATCGGGCTGCGCTCAACGCTGCGCTCGGCGAGACGGCGGCGGAGGCGGCGGAGCTTGCCGAGGCGCAGCTGGCGCTCACGACCGCGATCGCCAGGACGTATTTCCGAGGCCTCTCCGCCGCGAGACAGCTGGAGCTCGCGCGCGAGATGAGCAAGCTTCGGCGCGAGGCTTTGAGCGTCGCCGAGACGCGCTTTCGCACCGGCCTCGACATCGAGGACGCGACGGCCGCCGCGCGCATCGACCTCGAAGCGGCGCTCAAGCGCGAAGCTGGCGTCGAAGCCTCACTGGGGCTGCAGCAGGACCTCCTCGCTCGCCTTACGGGACAAGGGCCGGACGCCGGGCGCGGCCTGATGGTCAAGGGCCGCGTCGACCTTCCGCCCGCGCCGCCGCCGCCCAAGGCGCTGCCGATCGAGCTGCTCGCGCATCGGCCGGATCTCGCGGCGGCGATGCATCGCGCGGAAGCGGCGGCGGAGCGCATCCACGTCGCCAAGGCGGAATTCCTGCCGTCGATCGATCTCGCCATAACCGCGGGCCTGGAAGCGTCGCAGCACTCGACCCACATCGACAAGCTGGCGACCTATCTGTTCCGCGCCTCGGCCTTCAATTATTTCGTCCAGCCGGGCTTCCACCTTCCGGTGTTCGAGGGCGGGCGGCTGCGCGGACGCTTGGAGGCGCGTCGCTCCGAATATGACGAAGCCGTCGACGGCTATAACGAGACGCTGCTTCGCGCCGCTCAGCAGGTCGCCGACAGCCTCGTCAATATTCGGCAGGCCGGCTCGCTGCTGGAGGCGCAGAAGCGCCTCGCCGCAGCGACGCGCCAGAAGCTGGCGCTCGCCCGCAACCGCTGGAATTCCGGACTCAAGGACCGGCGGGAAATCCTCGCGCTCGCTCATGACGCCTTCGAGGCGGCCTATCTTCAGCGCTCGCTCGAGGCGGACCTGCTCTCGGCCCGCGTCGATCTGATCGGGGCGCTCGGCGGCGGCTACGCGCTCGGTCCCGATCCCCTCGCGGCGCCGCCGACGCCAGAGGACGACGGTCTCTCGCCATACGTCAACTTCGTCGAATCGCTGGGCGGAGGATAGCGTCTTGATCTCGCAAAATGAATCGCGCGCCGGCGCGGCGAGCGGCGCCAAACGGGAATGTCTATGCCGTTGAACCGAAGAGAAATCCGGACGCGCAGAAACGTGGGTCTCGCGCTGGTCGCGCTGATCGCCGGCCTCGTGGCGCTCTATTATGCAGCCGTCTGGCAGACGCATGATCGCTATTTTGTCGAGACCGACAACGCCTTCGTCACCGGCAACCTCATCCCGGTCTATGCGGATGCGACCGGAGTGGTCACTCAGGTTTTCACTGAAGAAACGCAGAACGTAAAGACCGGCGATACGCTCCTTCGCCTCGATGAGCAGCGGGCCGGCGCCGCGCTCGCGCAGGCGGAGGCGGAGCTCGCGCGCGCGGTCCGCACGGTCGGCGGGCTATTCGAGAGCCGGCGTCAATCCTGCGAGAAGATCAACTCGCGCATCGCCATGCGCGATCGTCTGCGGCACGACCTCATCCGCTATCAGCAGGCCGCGCCCTCCGGCTCGGTGTCGCAGCAGGCGTTGCAGAATGCGCGCGACCAGCTCGCTTCGGCCGAGGCGGATGTGCGCGAAGCGCACGCCGACTCGCAGGCGATCGAGGCGCGCGTCGCCGGCGTCACGCGAACGACGCACCCGGACATTCTCGCCGCCCAGGCGAAATTTCTCGACGCCTATATCGAATTCGCGCGCCAGCGCGTCAAAGCGCCGGCTTCGGGCTATGTCGCCAAGCGAAAAGCGCAGAT
This sequence comes from Methylocystis sp., assembly GCA_035319645.1. Lineage (GTDB taxonomy): Bacteria > Pseudomonadota > Alphaproteobacteria > Rhizobiales > Beijerinckiaceae > Methylocystis. Next base: position 24,909 of record DATHCI010000171.1, read on the forward strand.
CGGCGACCGCGTGAAGCCCGGCGACCAGCTCATGACGATCGTCCCGCTCGATCACCTCTGGGTCGAAGCGAACCTGTGGGAGAACAGCCTGGAGCGCGTGCGGCCCGGCCAGGACGCGCGGATCGTGGCCGATCTCTACGGCAGAAAGGTCGCCTACCACGGCAAGGTGGAGGGTCTCACGCCAGGTTCCGGCAGCGTTTTCGCGCTGCTGCCGCCCGACAACGCCACCGGCAACTTCATTCACATCGTGCAGCGCGTGCCGGTGCGCATCTCGCTTTCCGCCGATGAGCTGGCGAAAAACCCGCTGCGCCCAGGCCTCTCCACGGTCACGACGATCGACGTGCGCGACGACAAGACGCCGGTCGACGCGTCGCAGGCGACGACCTCGACGAACGAATACAAGACGAGCATCTATGACGACGATCTCCTCCGGGGGAGAACGAGGGCCGAGGAGATCATAAAGCAGAATCTCGCGGGCAAAGGAGCGGACGGCGAGCGCGCCTGCGCGACCTCGGACTGAGCGCTGTCGCCCCGATCATTCCGCGGGGACGGACGCCGGACGCGGCGCTGCTTCTCCAACGGCGCCGATGGTCGGAGCCTCGCCCTCGGGCAGCAGATGCCTCGGCAAGTAGACCGCGTTCGCGATCAGCGTCGGGATGATCGCCGTCGCGACGATGGCCGCGACGAGCGTCGAATATTGATTTTCGTCGATGATCTTGTGCGAGAGGCCGAACAGCGACGCGATGGTGCCGAAGGTCAGGCCCGACGCCATCAGCAGCGTCATATACATCGAGTCCTTGTGCGGCGAGCCGAAACGACGCGCCACCGGATAGACGCTCAAGACCTTCGTCGACATCTCCACGACGACGAGCGCGACGACGGCGAGCGGCGCTGCGACCACCGCGGGCAGCGAGACGAAGTAGCCGGCGCGGATGAAATAGAATGGCGTGAGCAGGCCGATCGTGATCGTGCGCAGCCGTCGAATGAGCGCATGGTCGCGGCCGACGGTTCCGGCGAGCGCCATGCCGATGAGATAGGCCGGCAGCACCGCCTCGCTATCCGCCCAGGTCGCAAAGGCTCCGAGCGCCATGAGCGCGAACAGCAGAAATTTCGTTTCGAACTCCGAAGGCCGCCCGCCGAACTGTCGGAAAGCGACCGGAATAAGGCGGGGCAGACCGATGAAAACCGCGACCAGCGCCCCGACGAAGATCGCCGTCTTCCAGGTGAAGGGCGCGAAGACCAGCCCCAGGGTCACGACCGTGCCGAGATCTGTGATGAAGCAGGCGGCGAGAATCGTTTTCCCGAAATCGGTCCTGTTGAAGCCGTATTCCATCATCACCGTATAGACGACCGCGACGGAGGTCGCCGCGAGCGCAATGCCGGCGAGTATGGCGGGATCCGTCTCCCAGCCGAGGAGATAATGCGCCGCCGCCCAGCAGCCGATCGAGGGAACGAGAAAGCTCGCGACGCCGACCGCGACGGATTCTTTCCACTTCAATTTGAACACGTCGGGATCAAGTTCGGCGCCGGCGAGAAACGTCAGCAGGATCGCGCCTATGCCGGCGAGCGTCTTGACCCAGGGCTCCTGCACGCCAAAGACCTCGGCGCCGATCGTGACGCTGAAGATCGCGCGCGCGATCACGCCGACGATGATCTCCGACAAAGCTGCGGAGACGCGAAGCCGGACCGCGACCACCGTCGCGATCAGCGCGAGCCCGAAGATCAGCGCGACCTGCGCCCAAATACCCGTCATTTCGTCGCGAGCCCTTGGAGAGCGGAGGCCAGCACCTTATGCCGCCGGGAGACGCTAGCGCAAGCTCAGGGACGGCGAAGGGCTTCATCGAACGGCTGCATCGATTTGCCATCTGTCTCGCGAGAGACGAGACTGATCGCATGTGCGGTCGCTTCACGCAGCATCTCTCCTGGGAAGAGCTCCATCGCCTGGCCGATCTCGTCGGTCGTCCGCCAAACCTGCGCCCACGCTACAACATCGCGCCGACGACGGAGATCCTCGTCATCCGGGAGGAAGGCGGGGCGCGGCGGCTCGCGCCGATGCGCTGGGGGCTCGTCCCTTCCTGGTGGCGGAAGCCGCTCGCCGAGCTGCCGGCGACCTTCAACGCCCGCGCCGAAACGGTCGCCGAAAAGCCGATGTTTCGATCGGCGTTCAAGTCGCGCCGCTGCGTCGTTCCGGCGTCGGGCTTCTATGAGTGGACCGGGGAAAAGTCAGCGCGCACGCCGCACTACTTCTCGGCGCCGGACGGCCGCCCGCTGGCGCTCGCGGGTCTCTGGGACCCTTGGCGCGACGAAGGCGGGCAGGAGACGCTCTCGGCGACGATCGTCGTCGGGCCCGCCAACGCCTGGATGCGGCGCTTCCATGAGCGCATGCCGGTCATCCTCGACTGGCGCGACGCCGGCGCCTGGATGTCCGGCGACGATGCAGCCTCCTTGCTGCGGCCGCCGCCGGACGACACCCTGCAGGAGTGGACCGTCTCGCGGCGGGTCAACCGGTCCGGCGCCGACGACGACGATCCGTCGCTCATCGCGCCGGCGGCCTGACGCCGGCCGCGCCGGGGCGCGATTTTCGTCGCCGTGGACGGTGCGCGCCTCGATTCACGCATTATTTACAATCGACGGCTTTGGATCGCAGGAAGGAAAGGCGCGTCGCGGTTGCGCCGCGGCGCGTGCAAGGCATGACCGGCGCGAGAATCCTTTCATTCGAACACGGCGCGCGGGCGCGCCGTTTGCAGACGGAGCTTGACGGCTGGCGCGCCCGGCTGCGCATGGCCTATGAGCGCGAATGGGACTGGCGGGCCCGAGAAATCTGCAAGATCGAAATTCGCCGCTTGAGCGACCTGAGCCGCTCATTGTCCAGAGATGTCGCTTAGCGCGTCGGCGCGCGCGACGCGAAAGTGACGACCGCCGGACTCAGTCGTCGTTCTCGGCGCTCAAATCCTCGAGCGGAATGCTGGCGGGAGTGGCGTCAGCGAGGCGCAGCCGTACGCCGGGACCTTCGCCATTCCGATCCATGAAGGCGACGCCGGCTCTTTCAAACGCGCGGCGCAGGGCCGAAAGCTTTCCCGGCTGGGGCGACGAACGCCCGCCCTCGAAGTTGCAAATCGTCGTGTTGCCGACCCCGGAAGCGTCGGCAAGCCGTTGCTGGGACCAGTCCAGCAGGCCGCGCGCGGCGCGGCACTGCGCAGGCGAAATGGACATGCCGCAGAGATAGGGCGCCCGCTAGGGCTTTTCCCCGTCTGCGCAAGCAAGAATCTTGCGGGCGCTCTTAACCGGGCTCGAGGGCGGGCAGCCCTTCCTCGGGACCCGCGCTGCCGAAGAGCGACCCCTGGAAGTAGTCGACGCCCCACTCCCGCAGCAGCGTGGCGGTCTCGCTGTCCTCGACCCATTCCGCGACAATGCGCAGGTCGAGATGGTGCGCGAGATTGATCAGCGTGCGCACGAAGAAACGGTCGTCCGCCGACTTCGAGATGTTCTGCACGAAGGCGCCGTCGATCTTCACGAGGTCGAACTCCAGCGCCCGCAGGTTGCGAAAAGACGTGTGGCCGGCCCCGAAGTCGTCCATCGCGACCTTGACGCCTACGCGCTTGCAAGCGGCGATGACATGGCGCGTCGCGTCGATGTCCTCGATGACGCTCGTCTCCGTGATCTCGACGGTCAGGCGCTCCGCGAGCCCCTCGGTCGCGGCCACGCCGCGCGACAGCCGGTCGAGCCATTCGGGGTCGAGGATGCTGCCGAGCGACGCGTTGATTGAGAGGCGCAGCTTGGGCCTCTCGTTGAGACGCGCGAGCGCGAGCTCGAGCACGCGCTCGTCGAGCAGCCGCATCAGTCCCGCCTTTTCGGCGACGGGCATGATCGCTCCGGGCGACACGAGCGAGCCGTCGGCCAGGCGCACGCGCAGCAGCGCCTCGAAGAAGGCCGTATGGGCGTCAAGCGCGTGCACGATCGGCTGGAACGCGAGCTCGACGCGATGCTCGCTCAGCGCCGCCATGATGTTGTCGGCGACCTGCAGGGCGCGCAGACGCTGGTCCTCGCGCGCGAGCGACGTGCTGTACGCGACATAGCGTGAGCCGATTCGTTGGCGCGCCAGGTCGAGCGCCTCTTCGGCGCGCTGACAGAGGGCTTGCACCGAGCGGCCCTCGCGCGGCGCGATGACGCCGCCGACGCGGATGCGCGCCGGCACGGCGCCCACGGACGTTTCGTAGGGCGCAGCGGCCGCGGCTTCGATAAGCCGCGTCGCCGCCGCTTGCGCCTGCTCGGCGTCGCACCCCTCCAGCACGAGCGCGAACTTGTTGCCGGCGTGACGGCCGATGAGGTCGGTCGCGCGCAGGTTCTGCGACAGGCGCACGGCGAGACCGGCAATGACGTCGTCGCCGGCGTCGTAGCCATAGGTGCGATTAAGCGCGAACAGATTCTCCAGAGCGACGAGCAGCATCGCGAAGGGCTTGCGCTCACGCTCGGCGGTCTCGAGCAGGCGCTGGACGCGCTCGGCGAGGTGGGTGCGGTTCAGAACGCCGGTCAACGGGTCGAATTGCGACTGGCGCGCGAGCCGCCGCTCGTTCTGATGACGCTCGGTGATGACGCGCACGAGGCCGTGCGCGCGCGCCGGGCGACCGTCCGGGCCGGCGAACCAGCAGCCGTCGTCCTCTAGCCAGACGGCGCCGCCCGAGACGGCTTCGCGCGGCTGCGCGAGCGCATAGACGATCTGGTAGCGCACGCCGACGCCTTCGTCCTTCTGCTGCGACTTCATGATGGCGTCGTAGCGGGACATGGCGCTCTCGGGCGCGAGCCGCTGGCCGAAGGCCATGCCCGTCGAAATATCCAGGGCGGCGAGCGGCCCCAGAACCTTGGCGACGTTGTCGCCCCAGGAGAGCTGGTCCGTCAGCAGATCCCACTCATAGGGCAGCTCGCCAATGGACTCGAGGATGGCGCCGACGAGTAACGGGACCCCGTCCTCGCCCGGCCCGACGATCGCAGATCCGTCCCCTGGAACCCGCGACGGCGCCGCCGGAGCAGCGCGAACGGCGAGATGGCGCAATTGCATGAGGGCTCGTCCTTGGAATTGAGCGACCTAGCGCTCCACGAACTAACTTAATGCGGCGGGACGGGTAAAGGGGGCGTTAGAATCTCGCCTGAGAAGCGCGGGCCGGCCCCGGCGCGATCAGGAAGGCTAACTCTTTCTTCCCCGCGCAGGCTCGGTCGGTCCCGACCAGCCATGCTTTGCCTTGGCGGACGAATTGCTTATGACGGTTTTTTGATGCCGTCGCGCCCGCCGTGGAGGACGTTGATGATCTTTGGCCCATACACAGCCGCCGCGCCGGTCCGCAACACCAGCTCATGAAGCAGTTCGCATGAGCGGTCCGAAGCCCGTAAAGAAAAAGCGCCGCGACGCGGGCGAGCCGCGCCGGCAATATGCGGCGCTGCCCTGGCGACTGAAGGATGGTCCGGAGATCCTCCTGCTCACCTCGCGCGACACGCGGCGCTGGGTGATCCCCAAGGGCTGGCCGATGAAGGGCCGCAAGCCTTTCGCGACGGCGGCGCTGGAGGCGCTGCAGGAGGCCGGTCTGCTTGGCAAGATCGACAGGAAGCCGCTCGGGGCCTACCACTACCGCAAGCGCCTCAAGAACGGCGCTGCGCTCTTTTGCAGGGTCGACGTGTTCGCCCTGCGCGTCACGCGGCAGCGTAGGAACTGGCCAGAAAAGAACCAGCGCACGACGCAATGGTTTTCCTACGAGGCGGCGGCCGAAGAGGTCGCGGAAGAAGAGCTCCAGACGCTCATCCGCGACTACGGCGCGGCGTTGGCTTCGATCCAAAACGCCTAGCGTCTTGCGTCAGCCAATTCAAGGGCGGCGATGCGAGCCTGGAGGCTCGCTCGAAAACCCATCAGTTTGGCTGACGCAGGCTGCTAGTCGCAGATCGCTTTGAGCGCCGCCCATTCCGCATCGTCCAGTGGCGGCGGCTCGCGCGCGCCCTTGTCCTGCGACGCGAGATAATCGAGCCGCGCCAGGCTCAACGGATGGTCATGCAGGATGGAGATCGCGCCCTCGTCGTCCTTGCCCGTGATGCGCAATAGCAGCTCGCCCATCGGCCGGGCGGGGCGGCCGAGCTTTTCGAGCGTCTGCGCCGCAAACGCGTCGGCCTCCGCCTCCGCCTCGCGCGAATGCGCGGCGAACAGCAGCGTTTTGCCCGCGAGAATCAGCGCGCCGCCGCCGCTCACGTCGCCAAACAGCAGGCCGATCAGGTAGCCGGCGCCGCCGTCGGCGATGATGCGCCGCAGATGGTCGCGATGCTGCAGATGACCGAGCTCATGGGCGAGCACGCCCATGACCTCGTCCTCATTTGCTGACTTGGCGAGAAGGCCGGAAAGCAGATAGACCTTGCCGCCCGGCAGCGCGAAGGCGTTGGGGACTTTCGAGGAAACGACGACGATCGTCGCCGGCAGGCGCAGATCGGCCGCTTCCTGTAGCCGCGCGGAAAGCTTGTCGAGCGCCGCTGCGCCCTTCCCCGCGAGGCACTGCTTGCCGTTGAAGACGGCGCGGACCTGACTCTCCGAGGCGCGCCCGAGCTGGCGCTCGAGCGAAAGCGGCACGAGCGGCGCGATGCGATCGGCCGCATAGGGCAGGCCGAACCAGATCACTCCACCGAAGGCCGCGAGAACCCCGAACGACCAGAGGGCGACGCGCGCCAGCGAGGCGTCGCGGAGGGTCTCGCCGGCGAGCAGCGGGCAATGGGCGGCTATGCGCGCCTTGAGCCCTTCATCGTGGATCTCGATCCGCGCCAGCTCCGAAGCCGTCACCGCCTTCAGCCGCCACACGCCATCCGCGTCGTTGACGCGCCTGACCTCGGCATAGGGCCACACGGTCACAAACGCGCCATCTTCGATGATCTCGAGCCCGGGCCCGAAGTTGAGCGAGACGACGCGCTTTCGGCTGCTTCGTCCGTCGAGATAGAAGGCCTCGTTTCCTTGAGCCGCCGGGCCTTTCGTCATCGCCTGTCTCCAAGGGTTGGAGGCGTCTCGAACGCCCTATCCGCGCCCGCGATAGGGCGCGACGCCCTGGTCGGGCAGCCACAGTCCTTGCGGCGGCGGACCGCTCTGCCAAAAGACGTCGATCGGAATGCCGCCGCGCGGGTACCAATAGCCGCCGATGCGCAGCCACGCCGGCGCCAGCGCCTGCTTGAGGTCGAGCGCGATGCGCAGCGTGCAGTCCTCGTGGAAGGCGCCGTGGTTGCGGAAGCTCCCGAGGTAGAGCTTCAGCGACTTCGACTCGACGAGCCACTCGTCCGGAACATAGTCGATGACGATATGCGCGAAGTCCGGCTGGCCCGTGACGGGGCAGAGCGAGGTGAACTCCGGCGCCGTGAAGCGCACGAGATAGGTTTCGCCCCTGTGCGGGTTGGGCACAAGGTCGAGTTCGGCCTCGTCGGGCGAGGCCGGAAGCGCCGCCTTCCTCCCGAGCAGCGCGGCGCCTTTTTGGATCCTGGTCATGGCGGGAGTTAGGTGCGCAAAGCGGCGCGCGTCAAGGCGCGGGAACGTCGCAAGCTTGGTTCTCCGGCGCGGGCGACAAATAGCCGCCAGCCTTTCGGCGGCGGTGGGAAAATTACCTGGCAGTGTGGTATGCAGGGACGCGAGGGCTTACGCAATTTCGGACGCCGCGCCTCTCCTGGCGACAGGAGTCCAAACGCCGATCATCCAAAGAATATCGAAGGGGATCACATGCTCGCCGCTCGCCCGACTCAGAAGGACATATTGGAATTTATTCTTATCACGCTTGGCGTATTCGCCTTCCTTGAGTTTCTACCGCCCTTGGGCGCCTGCGGCTGGTTTTCTCTTGATCTCAGCTTGGCCGATGTGAAGCGCCAAATCGCCGGAGCCATCGACGATCGCTCGGGGATTTTTTTGTGTTTCTTGATCGCCTATTCCATATTGTCTTGCTGGCGGGGTTTGTCGCGCGAACAGCGCCGGATCGTGCTCGCCATTCAAGTGATCGCCGCGGGCGTATTGCTGGTCATGCTGTTTGGCGCCTGCTTTTTCGCTTCTATCGTCGGTTGGCGTCCCGCAATGACAATCGCCTTTATCGCTGCCCTCGTCGGCCTGATTATTTGTGCGGCGTTTTCGAGCGCCGCGAAACGGTGGATTCGTGAATAGCCTCCAAAGGGCGCCTTTTACGAGATCGGTCACTTCTCAGTCGCGCCATCATCCTCGTCATGCGCCGTTTCGGCTTCATCTTTCGTGCTCAAGTTATGGCGCAGAGTCAACATCACCCGATGAGCCGCCTCGATGTCTTTGACCGACAGACCCTCGGAAAGGCTATCGCTCCAGGGAGCCTGCAAGCGCATCGCGGCGTCAAAGGTCTGCCTTCCCCTCTTTGTCAGCACGACGAGTTGCGCCCTCCGATGATGGGGGTTGGTTTCAAACGCCACTAACCCTTCCTTGGACAGATCGTTGATGATCCGCTGCACGTTTTGCCGATGTGCGCCGAGGTTTCGCGCGAGCCTGGCCACTGGCTGCGGATAGGCGGCTGCAACAATCGCCCCGAGAATTTGCCAGCGCGCGCTCGTCAGTCCGATCGGCGCGACCAGCCGATCCCCCTCGGCCAAAAGTTGGTTGTTCAGCCTGAAGAGATCGAGCACGAGATTGGTCACGGCGTCACCGCCGGGCGTTCGTTTTGGGCGGGTCATTTCGCACCATAGATTGCTATTGACACTGTGATGTCAAATGCGATATGACACCATCATGTCACATAGGCATCAAACATTCAAGCAGAATGGAGCGCGCCATGCCGTTGCGGCGTCCCCTCGACCCGAACTTCCCGATCGACCGTCAGCTCGGGATCGAAACCGGCCCCGTGTTGCTGGTGAACGTTTTCACGCTCGATAAGGCGGACGAACTCTCTCTCACGCACTTCGAATCGTTTGTTCCTGCTCGGACCCTAAGAAGGCCTTGAGAAACCCATCTTCAAGGCGATGGGCCTGCTGCGGATCGTTCCTCGACGGGTTCTCGCCCCGCCTTGACCTCGCGAGAAAAGCTTTCGGGGCCGGCGCAGAGCGCCGATTGCAGTCCGCCCTCGCGCGCCAGCGACTGCACGATCCGGCCCTGCGCGACGTCGGCGAGCAGCCGCAAGGCGCGGTAGAGGCTCGATTTGCCGCAGCCATTGGGGCGGGTCACGACGGTCAGCGGCGCCAGCGCGAGCCTGATGTCGCGCAGGGAGCGATAGCCCGATACGGCGAGGCGGGTGATCACGAACTTGCTCGCAAATCTGTGGCGTGACATTTCGATCTGCTCGCCCATCATAATGGGCGCGGCGATCGCCACAATAATTCGGGCAGCGTTCCAAGGGGCTCCGTCGTGTCGGACAGCATCGCCGAAACTCCCGAACCTGGATCCCGCGTCCCCACTGGCGTCGCGACGCGCGTCTCGCGCCGTGTGCGCCGGCTCGTCGCGCCAAATCCCGGCCCGTTCACCTATACCGGCACCTGCGCCTATATCGTCGGCGAAGGCGAGGCGGCGATCATCGATCCCGGCCCGGCGATCGCCCGGCACGTCGATGCGCTGCTCAAGGCGATCCGCGGCGAACGGCTGGTCGCGATCCTCGCGACGCATACGCATCGCGATCATTCGCCGGCGGCGCGGGCGCTGCGTGAGGCGACCGGCGCGCCAGTGCTCGGATGCGCGCCCTATGCGCCGGCCCGCGGGCGCGCGGAGGGCGCGCATGGTCTCGACGCTTCGCATGATCGAGACTATGCGCCCGACCGGATCCTGGAGGATGCGGAAACACTCGGTTTCGCCGGCGCGACGCTCGATGTCGTCGCGACTCCCGGCCATACCGCAAATCACCTCTGCTACGCGCTACGCGAGGAAGGCGCGCTGTTTACGGGCGATCACGTCATGGGCTGGGCGACGACGGTCGTCGCGCCGCCGGACGGGAACATGGCCGACTACATGGCCTCGCTCGAAAAGCTGAGCGGACGAGACGACGACATCTATTGGCCGGCGCATGGCGAGCCCGTGCGCCGGCCGCGCCTCCATGTCCGCGCGCTGCAAGAGCACCGGCGGCAGCGCGAGGCGGCGATCCTGCAGAGGCTCGCGGCGGGCGACGAGACGATCGCTGAGATCGTCGCGCAGATCTATGCAGGCGTGGACCCGTGGCTGCACACTGCGGCGGCTCTCAACGTGCTCGCCCATCTCGAGGACCTTTGCCGAAGGGGCGTCGTTGCGGCGAAGGATGGGATCAAATTGGACGGACGCTACGAAAAGCCATGATGCGCGGCGACGGACGGCTCCCGTTCCGGAAGCTGATGGAGGCCCCCTCCATTGCGAGAGGGGGCCGCAAAAAAAATCAGCGGATCAGATAGGGCAGGAGCCCCAGAAATCTTGCCCGCTTGATCGCCTGCGCGAGCTCGCGCTGCTTCTTGGCCGAGACCGCGGTGATGCGGGAGGGCACGATCTTGCCGCGCTCGGAGATGTAGCGCGACAGCAGGCGCGTGTCCTTGTAATCGATCTTCGGCGCATTGGCGCCGGAGAAGGGGCAGGACTTGCGCCGGCGGAAGAACGGGCGGCGGGGAGCGGCTGCTGCGGTCGTCATTGGTTCGCCTCCGGTTCGGTCTTGGCGGCCTCGTCACGGCGGGGACGGCGCTCGCCCCTGTCGCCCCTGTCGCCCCTTTCGCCCCTGTCGCCGCGCGGGCCGCGGCGCTCACCGCGCTCTGGACGGTCGCCGCGTTCCGAGCCCTCGTCGTCGCGCTTGCGCAGTTGGGCCGAGGGCCCTTCCTCCAGCGCGTCGACGCGCACCGTCAGCGTTCGCAGCACGTCCTCGTTGATGCTCTCCTGCCGCTCGAGCTCGGCGATCGCCGCCGGCGGCGCGTCGATGTTGAGCAGCGTGAAATGCGCCTTGCGGTTCTTCTTGATGCGGTAGGCGAGCGTCTTCACGCCCCAATATTCGACCTTCTGCACGGTCCCGCCGCGCGAGGCGACGACGTTCTTGAACTGCCCGGTGAGCGCTTCCGCCTGCTGCTGCGAAATGTCCTGCCGGGCGAGGTAGATGTGCTCGTAGAGCGGCATGCTTCCCTTGCCTTTCTTTTCGATCGCGTCCCGCCCGGCGCGGAGCCCTTCGAGCCTTTTTTAAAGGCCCGGCGAGGGAGTGGTTGAAGGCGGAGACACGGGAAGGCGGGCCGAAAAACCCTCCCTGCGGCGCATCGCCGCAAGGCTTCCGTTCAGCCCCCGGCCGAGGCGTCGCGAAGCGCCGGCTTATAGCGCAATTTTCGCCTTGCGCAAGGCGTCGCGCGCATCGTTATGCTTGTGCTGCAAATCTGCTTCGAGCGATTACGTTAGGCTCGAGCAGCCAACGCCGCGCAGTCCGGAGACCCGCCATGACGATCACACGACAAGCCCTTATCGCCGTAAGCTTCATCGCGCTGCTGAGCGCGCCAGCCCAGGCGGCCGACGCCGAGCACGGGGGCGTGATCGCCAGGCGATGGTGCGCGGACTGCCATGTCGTCGCGAGCGATCAGAAGCGCGCCAAGGTCGACGCGCCGCCCTTCGCCGACGTCGCCAAGAGGCTCGACGACAAGAAAATTTCGGCTTTCCTGACCGACCCGCATCCGAAGATGCCGGACATGAGCCTGTCGCGCAAGGAGATCGAGGACATCACGGCCTATATCCGCAGCCTAGATCCGACCCCGCGCGCGCCCGCGGCGCCCACGGAAAAGGAGCCGGAGCGCTCGAGGAACGGTTAGCGGGCGCGCGACGATCCGCCGCGCGAAAAATTCGTCGCGAATTCGCGCCAATTAACCGCCATTGGCGCGTTTCGCGTTAATCTTCGGCGCCCAAGTCTTTCCTCGCCGACGCCGGGGCGGCGGAAACCGCGCATCGCATGACAAAAAATTAATTGAAATCAGCTAGATACGGAGTTGGCGGCAATTTTACGCAAATCGGAGTCGAAATTTTATTCTTAATTGGACCGCGGCCAACTCTAAACGAATTCGCGTAAAAAGCGGCCGAATTACTTTTGTAGACGGCAAAACCCGGCGGCTACTCTCGCTTCGACAAATGGAGGCGAGAATGCTCGGCGTCGCACGCAATACCGCTCTAGCCCTGACCCTGGCGGGCGTCGCCCTCTTGTCTTCGAACGTTGCGGGCGCCGCCGAGGCGAGCCTCGCCGCTTTCGCTGCGACGGGCGCGGAGACCACCGTGCCCTATGGCTGGGTGGACTTCTGCGCACGCTATGAGGGCGAGTGCCCGGACGACATGCGCGCCGCGCAGCCGGTCGAACTCACGCCGCAAGTCATGCGCCGCATTCGCAGCGTCAATGCGCAGGTCAATCACGCGATCGAGCCCGTCTCCGACATGGATCACTGGGGCGTCATCGATCAGTGGGACTATCCGAGCGACGGCAAGGGCGACTGCGAGGACTTCGCGCTGCTGAAGCGCCGCATGCTCATGAAGGCCGGCTTCCCGCGCCAGGCGCTGCTGATGACGGTCGTCAAGGAGAAAAACGGCGACGGCCATGCCCTGCTGATGGTGCGCACGACGGGCGGCGACCTCGTGCTCGATAATCTGGCCGACGACGTCAAGCTCTGGCGCGACGCCCCGTACCGCTTCGTCAAGCGCCAGTCCGAGGCCAACCCGAACATCTGGGTCTCGATCGGCGCGCCGACCAACGCCCCGGAATATGTGTCGAAATAGGCCGGCGGAAGCGGCGACGAGCTTGAGCGTCATTCGATCTGAAGCGGCGCCGACAGCCTCTGAAAGGCCGACGCCCAACAGCGAGCGCCGTGGATCGCAAGCCTCAAAATCGCCGCCAGAGCTTCGATGATCGTTTCGGAGCGGGTTCGGAACCCGAAGGCCTGTTTGCCTGCTCGCGCGCGTTGAAGGTCGCTTCATCGGCGCGGTCAACCTGCTGATCCTCGTGAGGCCGCCGATCGCCTGGCGCCAATCCCCGCGCCGTCCGCGATCCTTGCTTCGATCTGGCCGGGAACGCTGCCCCCGAGCGGCCCCTATCTCCGATAAGATCTATCGAATCTATGCACTCATAAAGATCGAAGGCAGCGGTTTGGGCGGGCGGCCAAGGAGGCCGATCAAGGAGCATAGCAGCGGCGACGCCCGGGCTGCGATGCGAAGCAAGGCGACAGCGCGACGGATTTTGCAAGCGATCCGCCTGGATAACCCAATGAATTCTTAGTAACTTGCGTCGAAAAGGCCAGCGGGTGTGATATTTTTGCAACTCTTGCAAAAATAAATGATCCTGGGAACCTCTTTAATTTGATTTTCACGAATCGTCCGATTTACAAACCGGACATTCAGCTATTAAATTGGTCTAGTTAATAGAGATAAGCCCACCGGGTTGGCGTCCCAGCCTCGCTCGCAAGGCGGCAGGAGCGGTACATGCGTCATCGTATTCGGTTGCTGCGCAAGCGGCTTCTCACCTCTGTCAGGCCGGTCTACTTGACGCTGCCCGGAGGACTTTTGGGGGCTCTGCTCGTCTTTCCGAGCTTCGCCGAGGATACGCAAGTCGGAGATGTGATCGTCGGTCGCAACCAGGATGGCGGGCTGACCCGGGACGAAAACCGAGTTCTGCTCGAGGCTCCCCGTTCCGGCGGGATCGTCAGCGAGCAGAAGGCGCAGGAGGAGCACCTCGAACGCCTCTCAGACCTGTCGCAGTTCGTGCCGAACTACCGGCCCAATATCGCAAATCCGCAAACGTCGCGGCCGGCCATACGCGGCATCGGCTCGGGCGCCGGATCGAGCAACGGCGTCGAGTCGGACACGGGCTTCATCATCGACAATGTCTTCTGGAAGTCCCCGGGCTTCCAGTGGGCCGACTTTCCCGAAGTTCAGGCCTTCGAGCTTGGCCTCGGCCCGCAGGGCACGGCGGGCGGGAAGAACACGACGGTCGGCAATATCATCCTGAAAACCCAGCTGCCTTCCTTCGCGCGCAGTGCGTCGATCGAAACGACATTCTCAAACTATGCCCACATCCTCGAAAAAGTCAATCTTACCGGCCCTATTATAGACGATCAGCTGGCCTACCGATTGGTTCTCTACTATGATAAGGGCGGCGGATATTTTCACGACGCCGTCAATGGCGAAGGACTAATGAACAACAACCGCTGGGGCACGCGCGGACAGCTCTTGTATGTCAACGGCGACATCACCGATCGATTCATCTTCAATTACAGCGCATCCCACGAGTTCAACAACAACAGCAGCGGCCCTTTCGACAATTCATTGAACGTCTACGCGAACGGCACGCTGCAGACCACGTATGCACAGCAGATCGCGACCAAGCTGCACAGAGTTCTTATCACGCTCGATCCTTATGAGCCCGCGAACGTCGGCAACGGCACGCTGGACGAGCGCCAGAACACGATCTCCAACGAGCTGAACTATCAAATAGGCGAGAACACGCTGACCTCGATCTCGGCCTGGGGAGAATTCCGGCTGCTGCCCCGCAACACGACAGGCAACGAGCTCATCAGCATCTCGAATGGCCACACCAACAACTGGACCGACCAATATTCGGAGGAGGTGCGGCTCGCGTCTCCCAAGGATCAGCCGCTAGAGTGGAAGACGGGACTCTACGCCCTCTATGAAAAAATCTGGAACGGCAGCGAGACCATCTACGGCAGCGATGCGGCGCAGTTCTATGGCACTTACACCACCAGTCCGCTGCTCCTCAACGGTCTCGACTACCACCAGGACGGCAAGGCGGTCGACTCCAACGTCGCCGCCTATGGGCAGGCGACCTACCATTACAATGAGCAAGCGGCGCTGACCTTCGGACTGCGCGATGGCTATGAGGTGCGCGAGGGCTCCAATTTCGGCTGGGAACAATACACCGGCGCGAATTTCAGCCCTGTCGCAATCGATGCGGCCGTCAAGGCCGCCGGCAACACGGGCGGCTTCTTCGACACCGGCGGACAAAAAGTCACGCGCAACCTTCTCACCGGCATCGTCAACCCCGCCTACAAATACAGTGAGAACATTCTCTTCTACTCCTTGATCGCCCGCGGCGAGAAAGCGGGGGCCGTGAATTTCGCCCTGCCGAATTACGCGGGGACGCTTTACGAAGGATTTCAGCCCGTCATAACCAAGGCGGAATACAGCTGGGATTACGAGATCGGAACCAAGACCAACTGGTTCGACAACCATCTCATCGCCAACGTCAACTTCTATTGGACCGATGTGTTTAACTTCCAGGCCAACCAGGTCCAGACCTACACCAACAACACCGGCCAGCAAATCAGCATAACCTATCTCGGTTCCGTTCCGCATGTGCGGTTGCGGGGCATCGAATGGGATGCGCGCTACAGCCCGATCGATCGCCTTTGGCTGACGCTCAACGGCGCCCTGACGGACGCGCGCTACATCGATTACGTCGATGCGCCGCCGCCCCCGGACTGGACGTGGAAAACCCCGACAAATCCTCCGCCAGGCTACCTGCCAGCGCCTACGACCCTGTCGCTCTCCAACACGCGCTGGAGCAATCTGCCGATGTGGACGTTCAATGTCGGCGGGACCTATTCCTATCCTCTGGGTCCGATCTTCCGCGATTTCGCGCCGCAATTCACCGCGCCCGTGTCCCTATTCGGCTATTTCAACGCGAGCTGGGAGGACAAAATTCAATTCACCAATCCGCGCTCCGTCTTTCAGTATTGGCAGCCGCCTTTCACGATCGTCAACTTCGGCGTCGGCCTGCGCACCGACGACGAGCATTACAGCCTCTCCTTCTGGGTCAAGAACCTGTTCGATCGGCGGGAGATTCTCAACGCCAGCCCGACGAACACGGGCTGGTCGGTGGGCAGCTCGTCCGCGCCGGCGACGATCGCGCTGACGACGCAGCCCCGCTATTTCGGCGGGACCTTTCTGGTGAAGCTGTTCTAGCCGCGCCGCTGGTTTGCTTCTGCGACGTCGAGCCGGACTTTTGTGTGTCATCCTCGGGCCGGCGGACTGAGCTCGCCAGAGCGTCAGGCCCGCGGTCGCAAAAAAAACCCGGGCGCGTGCGCGCCCGGGGTCCAAATTCCACCGCTGAAGCGGAAGCGGATCAGAAATCCATCCCGCCCATGCCGCCGTGGCCGCCCGGCAGCGCCGGAGACTCCTTCTTCGGCTGGTCGGTGATGGTGGCTTCCGTCGTCACGATCAGGCCCGCGACCGAGGCCGCGTCCTGCAGCGCCGTGCGCACGACCTTGGTCGGGTCGATGATGCCGACCTTGATCAGGTCGCCATACTCGCCCTTCTGCGCGTCGAAGCCGTAGCCATAGTCGGCGGACTCGAGCAGCTTGCCGACCACGACGGCTCCGTCGCCGCCGGCGTTGTCGACGATCTGCCGCGCCGGCGCCTGAATCGCCTTGCGGACGATGTCGACGCCGGTCTTCTGGTCGGAGTTCGCCGTCTGCACGTTCGCGAGCGAGGCGATCGCGCGCAACAACGCGACGCCGCCGCCGGGCGAGATGCCCTCTTCGACCGCCGCGCGCGTCGCATTCAGCGCGTCGTCCACGCGGTCCTTCTTCTCCTTGACCTCGACCTCGGTCGCGCCGCCGACGCGGATCACCGCGACGCCGCCCGCGAGCTTCGCCAGGCGCTCCTGGAGCTTCTCGCGGTCGTAATCGGAGGTCGTCTCCTTGATCTGCTCCTTGATCTGGTTGACGCGGGCCTCGATGTCCTTCTTCTCGCCGGCGCCGTCGATGATCGTCGTCGTCTCCTTGTCGATCTTGACGCGCTTGGCGCGGCCGAGCTGGCCGAGCGTGACGTTCTCAAGCTTGACGCCCAGATCCTCGGCGATGAGCTCGCCGCCGGAGAGGATCGCGATGTCCTCGAGCATCGCCTTGCGGCGATCGCCGAAGCCCGGCGCCTTGACGGCGGCGATCTTCAACCCGCCGCGCAGCTTATTGACGACGAGCGTCGCCAGCGCCTCGCCTTCGACGTCCTCGGCGATGATGAGCAGCGGCTTCCCCGTCTGCACCACGGCCTCGAGGATCGGCAGCAAGGGCTGCAGCGTCGAGAGCTTCTTTTCGTGGATGAGGATGTAAGGGTCCTCGAGCTCGGCGATGAGGCGTTCGGCGTTGGTGATGAAGTAGGGCGAGAGATAGCCGCGGTCGAACTGCAGGCCCTCGACGATGACCGTCTCGGTCTCCAGGCTCTTCGCCTCCTCGACCGTGATCACGCCCTCATTGCCGACCTTCTGCACAGCCTTGGCGATCTCCTGACCGATGAAGTTGTCGCCGTTCGCCGAGATCGTTCCCACCTGGGCGATCTCGTCGTTCGACGTCACCTTCTTGGAATTGGCCTTGAGATGCGCGACGACCGCATCGACGCCGAGGTCGATGCCGCGCTTCAAGTCGAGCGGATTGAGGCCGGCGGCGACCGCCTTCGAACCTTCTCGGGCGATGGCCGCGGCGAGCACGGTCGCGGTCGTCGTGCCGTCGCCCGCGAGATCATTGGTCTTCGATGCGACTTCGCGAACGAGCTGCGCGCCGAGGTTCTCGAACTTGTCGGAGAGCTCAATCTCCTTGGCGACGGTCACGCCGTCCTTCGTGATGCGCGGGGCGCCGAAGGATTTTTCGATGACGACGTTGCGGCCCTTGGGCCCGAGCGTCACCTTGACGGCGTTGTTGAGCGTCTCGACGCCGCGCAGAATGCGGTCGCGCGCGTCGGACGAGAAGCGGATGTCTTTAGCTGCCATTGCGGGTCAACTCCGGTTGGGGAATCCTCGAAGCGATCACTCGACGACGCCGAGAATGTCGCTTTCCTTCATGATGAGCAGGTCTTCGCCATCGATCTTGACCTCGGTGCCGGACCATTTGCCGAACAGCACGCGGTCGCCGGCCTTGACGTCGAGCGCGACGAGCTTGCCGCTCTCGTCGCGCGCGCCGGGGCCGACCGAGACGATCTTGCCTTCCTGCGGCTTCTCCTTGGCGGTGTCGGGGATGATGATGCCGCCCTTGGTCTTCTCCTCGCCTTCGAGGCGCTTGACCACGACGCGATCGTGGAGGGGACGGAACGCCATGTCGCAATCTTCCTATTTTTGCGCCGGAACGCCGCATCGACCTCCCGGCGAAGGATATGGGAAAGCGCTGCTGGCACTCGGTTGCTGCGAGTGCCAGCAGCGCGCTCGGGAGATAGGCGCCGCGCAAGGGGATGTCAAGACCGCGATTTATCCGGGCGCGGGACGTCGCAGATCCTTGCGGAGCGTCCGCCCAAATCCGCCGCCAGAAAAACCCCGTCGTCGCCTCAGAAACGCAAAAAGCCCGGCGCGAGGCCGGGCTTATCGTCAGGATCCCCGGAACAGGGATCGGCTGGCGTCTCGATCAGTATTTCGCGACCACCGGCGCCGGGGCGCCCCAGTTGAAGTGATAGTTCACGCCGGCCCGAACCGTGTTGAACTGGGGATGGACATTGTAGCCGAAATTCCATCCAAACGTGCCGGTCGCGCCGCCGGCCGATAGGTCGGTGTAGAGATACTCGACCTTCGCCGACCAATGCGGCCAGAACAACCACTCGACGCCCCCACCGGCGGTCCAGCCCGTGCGCGTGTTGTTGAAGTTGAACGCGCTCACCTCGCCATAGGCGAAGCCGCCCGTGCCGTAGATGAGCAGGGTGGGCGTGACGAGCCAGCCCGCGCGGCCGCGCACCGTTCCGAACCAGGGCAGCCCGAGATTGCCGCCGTTGCCAGTCGCCAGCGGGACGAGGACGTTGTTGGGATTGTAGGGGCTGACATAGGCCCCCGCATAGTTTCCCTGGTTGCCGCCCGTCAGGCTCGTGCCCTGGAAATCGGTCTCGACGCCCACGAGGAACGTGTTTCCGAACTGATAGTTGTAGCCGACCTGTCCACCGCCGACGACGCCGCCGGTATTGTTTCCGGTCGTGCCGCCGCCCGGCAGGAAGAACAGGTTGGGCGTCGACGTTCCGAACGGCGTCGCAAGGAGCGGATATGCAGGATCCGCATAAGGGAGGTAGCTGTTGTTGCCGCCATTCGCGGACCATCCG
>DATHCI010000172.1:0-2165 GCA_035319645.1 Methylocystis sp.
CATTCGGACGCGAGGCCGGCCTGGAGCAGGAGATCGTCGAGATGCTTCTGCATCGCGAGCGCAAGGAACGAGCAGAAAACATGACCGCGGATGGCGGCGTCGGAGGAATGGAAGGTCAGCCGGGTGCGCATGATCGCCTTGGTTCGGCGGAAGAGGTCCTCGACCCGGAAGCCAGCGGGCCGGAGGCGGCCGAGGCTCTTGACAGACCCTCCGGCCGGCGCATGACCCGACTTGAACACCTGATTTCCGCAACTACTTGATTGGACATCGCTTCTGGCGAAATTCAGGTCGACGTGGCACTACGCTTGAGGCGGCCGCGGCGTTTTGGGGCGGGCTTGGCTTGGGCCGGCGGCGGACGGGCCTTTCGGGCGCGCGGCGGCAGGGCGACGTGGGCGGCGCGGAAGAGCGCCGCGACCGCCGGCGCGGCGTCCGAGCGCACGAGCCAGTCGGCCCCGCGATGGCGGATGCGTACTTCGGCGAGACGGTCGAGGTCGCGCAAGAGATCTTTCCATTCGGACGCGAGGCCGGCCTGGAGCAGGAGATCGTCGAGATGCTTCTGCATCGCGAGCGCAAGGAACGAGCAGAAAACATGACCGCGGATGGCGGCGTCGGAGGAATGGAAGGTCGGCCGGGTGCGCATGATCGCCTTGGTCCGGCGGAAGAGATCCTCGACCTTTAAGAGATCGCGGTAGCGCAGGACCGCATGAAGAGGGGTGACCTTCGCGTTCGTGCGCAGGACGAAAATCCCGTCGAAGCGCGCCTCCTCGGCGAGCTTGCCGGCGTCGATCTCGAATGAATGGGCGCCCTTGGCCCCGGCCTTGCGCAGATAGCGCCGATAGGCGGAATTGCCGATTAGCGCCTTGTCGCCCTTCTTCAGTTGGGCGTCGAGCGCGGCCACGATCGCCTCGCGCTCCCTGCGGTCGTTCTCGGCCTCCTCCTCGTTGCGGCAGACGACGTAGCGGACGCCCTCGACCTTGACCTGCTTGACGAAGAGCTGGGTCTCCCCCGCCTTGCGCTCGATGAGCAGGGGGACGAACGGATCGTCGTTTTCGAGCACGATCTTGCGCACGATCGCGTCGGAGCGCTCGCGCGCGCCGAGGATGTATTCGAGCCTGCGCTCCTCGAGCCCGGCGATGGTCGCCGCCGAGATCATGCCGCGGTCAGCCACGACGCAGACCCGGCCGATGGAAAAGCGCTGCCGCAGACGGTCGACGACCGGCAGGAGCGTCGTCACGTCGGCGGTGTTTCCCGGCCACATCTCGGTGCAGATCGGCCGCCCGTCGCCGTCGACGACGAGGCCGAGGATCATCTGCTTCAGATCGGGCCGGTAATCCTTGGAATAGCCGCGCTCGCCGAGCGTCTCGCCGCCCTCGCCGTAGAACGACAGGCTGGTGGTGTCCAGGAACACGACGGATAGGTCGGTGAAGAGATCGCGGCGGCGGTCGAACAGCCTTTCCTCGATCAGATCCTTGACGCAGCGCGGCGCGAGCGCTTCGGCGGGCTTCTCCTCGACCTCCTCGCCGAGCCAGGCCATGGCGCGGTAGAAATGATGCAGGTCGAGCCCTTCAGCGCCAGGGATGTCGTAATCCTCCATCCACGCCCAACAGTCGCGATCCGAACCCGAGACGATGAGGCGATGCAGCGCGGCGACGAACACCGCGCGCTCGACCGGAAACTCGAACGCGCGGTCCTTCAGCAGCTCGTCGAGAACCGCGCCGATCCCCAGCCGGTCCCAGATCCGGCCAAACAGCATCGGTCCGCCGATCCGCTTGGCCGCAACCGACAGCGCGCCGCCCGCGTCCTCGTCGAGCGCGTTGATGAGCAGCACCTGGTCGGTGAGTTTGGCGCCCGAGGCGATGAGCGAGGCGAGCGCGCCGGAGGCGGCCAGTTCGTCGGCGCGGCCGAGATTGGCGATCACCCTCTGGCGGACGGCGGCGCCGTCGCGCTTGTTCTCGACGATCTGCACGTAGCCGCGTTGGCCGGACGTCTTGAGGCGGAAGAACATGGGCGCTCACCAATCGAGCACCACGGAATCCGACTCGTCGCCAAAGATCAAGCGCAAAAGATGCGCAAACCTGGCACTACATTTTGCGAAACCCGCCCGCCGCCCCCAACAATATCAATGCCTTGCAGACGCAGGACCTCGTTTACTGTTCAAGTCGGGT
>DATHCI010000173.1:0-9650 GCA_035319645.1 Methylocystis sp.
GAGAATCGCGCCGGAACAGGGCCGCAGCCCAGCCGCGACGACGGCGCCCATGGCTTCGCCGAGCGAGAAGCCGCTTTCGAGCCTTTTCGGATCGATCGCGTGCTGATGTCCGCAGTCCGGCGGACAGAAGGCGGCGGCGTCGACGGCCTCGCAATAAAAGCCGCTCGCGCTCGCGACCGGCGCGGGAGGCGAGGACGCAAAGAGCGCGCGGCCCTTTCTCCAGACGAGATGCGCGCCGACGAGCGCGATGGCGGCGTAGCTTGCGAGCTCGATGCGTTCGCCGACAGCATTCATCGTCGGCGCCGTAGCCCCGAGCAGCGCCGCGGCGATCCACACCAGCGCGATGGCGACGAGACTTTGCAGCAGCGCCGCGAGCGCGGCGAGCGCCATGCCGCGGCGTAGCGCAATTTCGCTCGCGATCATGTAGGAGGCGAGCACCGCCTTTCCGTGACCTGGCCCCGCCGCGTGGAACACGCCATAGGCGAAGCTCGCAGCCGCCAGGGTCCAGAAGGCGCCCGCGCCGCTCTTCAGGGCCTTGGCGGCCTGCTGCAACTCGGCGTGGAACTTCGCCTGCCACGCGAGAACGAGCCCCGAGAAGCCGCCGGATGCAGCGGCGGCGCCCTCGTTCCCCGCGACGGCGAACGGATTCTTTTTCGCCGGTCGGCAGTCGGGGGTCGGCAATCGGCAATCCGGCGCAGGCTCTATCGCAACTGCCGACGGACGACCGCCAACCGCCGCAAGCAGCAGCAGCAGAACGGTCAGCAGGCGCGCGATCACGGGCAGGCCACGACGGCGCGGGTCGCGAGCTTGATCCCGAAATCGGCGCCCGGCGAGAAGTTCTGGAAAAACGCCTCCGAGAGCTTCTTCGTCTCGTCGGCGGCGAGCGGCTTCGGCTCGACGAGGCTCAGCGAACATCCCGACGGCGCGCGGTTGAGGGTCACGGGCGTCTGCTTCTCGAAGCCGAAGGAGACGAAATAGGTCGGGTCGTAGACCTGGAAGGAGAAAGGCTTCTGCGCCGCGACGGGCGTCTCCAGAGGCAGCAGGAAGCGCAGGGTGACGATCTTGTTTGCGTCGGCTTCGAGCGAGACGTCGACGGGCTCCTTGAACTTGAGCTTGGCGCCGTTCTGCTTGGCGTAAGTGAAGAACTCGAATTCGGCGAGCGACTCGACATTGGTCTTGGCGAGCGGCGCAAGCTCTTCCTTGGTCGGCGGCTTGCCGTCCTTGCCGAGCCCTTGAACGGCGAAGGCGGAATACATCTCGTCGAATTCCCAGGCGTGGCGGATGCCGGCGACCTTGCCGTCGGGCGCGAAGACGACCTCGCTGCGCACGGCGACCCAGACATGCGGATGCGCAAGCGCGGGGCCCGCGCCGCTGAGCGCCGCCAGAAGGACGGCGGCGGACGCAATGTATGCTGTCTTTTGGCGCCTCATGTGTCGCGCGGCTAGAGGGGGAACGCGGCGAAAGTGTGAGCGCGCGGAAGGCGCGCGCCTCATATTAGCGCGACGCCATTCCGACCGCGAGGCCGCGGATCTCGAAAATCGCGTCGATGGCGCATGGCCTTTGCGCCTGTGGTTGGCATTGCGAATTGGCGACGCTTGCCTTCTCCATCTCTGCCGTTCTAAGTCCTTATCGGAGCGGGACGACCGCAAGCGGTCGCCGAGCCGGAGGCTGTGGCCGCGGCTTCGGTCCAAGGAGAACCTCGTATATGGCGGAAGGCTCCGCTCGCGCTCCGGGCGCCGGGATCGACCTCAACACCATTTCGCTCGAGGACAGATACGATCTCGGCAAGACGCGCGTGCTGATGACCGGGACGCAGGCGGTCGTGCGGCTGCTGCTCATGCAGGCCGCCGCGGACCGCGCGCGGGGGTTGAACACGGCGGGCTACGTCACCGGCTATCGAGGCTCACCGCTCGGCGGCGTGGACGCGCAGATGCACCGCGCCAAGCCCTACTTCGATAGAGCCGGCATCCTGTTCATGCCAGGGTTGAACGAGGATCTCGCCGCCACCGCCATCTGGGGCGCGCAGCAGGCGGAGATGCGCGGCGAGGGCAAATATGACGGGGTCTTCTCGCTCTGGTACGGCAAGGGTCCCGGAGTCGATCGCAGCGGCGACGTGCTGCGGCACGTCAATCTCGCGGGCAGCTCGCGCTACGGCGGCGTGCTGGCGCTCATGGGCGACGACCACACGGCCGAGTCCTCGACGACCGCGCATCAGTCCGAATATCACTTCGTCGACGTCATGATGCCGATCCTCGCGCCCGCCGGCGTGCAGGAGATTCTCGATTACGGCCTCTTCGGCTTTGCGCTGTCGCGCTACGCCGGCGTCTGGGTCGGACTGAAATGCGTCAAGGACACGGTCGAGTCCACGGCCTCCGTCGACGGCTCGCCGGACCGAGCGAGAATCGTCACGCCGCCGGATTTCGCGATGCCGGCCGGCGGATTGAACATCCGCCCCGCTGATCCTGTGCTTGCGCAGGAAGCGCGGCTGCAGGAAAGCAAGCTCGCGGCGACGCTGGCCTTCATTCGCGCCAATGGCCTCAATCGCATCGTGACCACGGGCGGTCCGCAGGCGAAGATCGGAATCGTCACCGCGGGCAAATCCTACCTCGACGTCCGCCAGGCCTTCGACGATCTGGGGCTCGACGACGCCAAGGCCGACGAGTTCGGCGTGCGCCTCTACAAGGTGGGTTGCACATGGCCATTGGAGCCCGAGGGGCTCAAGGATTTCGCGCAAGGCCTCGATCTCGTCATCGTCGTCGAGGAGAAACGCTCGCTCATCGAGAACCAGCTGCGCGAACTGCTCTACGGCGCGCCGCATCAGCCGCTGTGCATCGGCAAGAAGGACGAGGAGGGCGACTGGCTCTTCCCCGTCAAGGGCGCGCTCGACGCCAACGACATTGCGATCGCGATCGGGCGCCGGCTGTTGAATTATCATCGCAGCGACGATCTGGAGGCGCGCGTGGCGCGGCTCGCGGCGCTTCAGAGGAAGCGGGCCGAGCTCACCGAAGTCACCGTGCGCGTGCCGCACTTCTGCGCCGGCTGTCCGCACAGCACGTCGACGCATGTTCCGCAGGGCGCCCGGGCCTATACCGGCATCGGCTGCCACTATATGGCGCAGTGGATGGGCCGCTCGACCGAGGGCTACACCCACATGGGCGGCGAGGGCGCGAACTGGATCGGCGAAGCGCCCTTCTCGACGCGCCGGCACGTGTTTCAGAATCTGGGCGACGGCACCTATAACCACTCGGGCTCGCTCGCCATCCGCTTCGCCGTCGCGGCGAAGACCAACATCACCTTCAAGATTCTCTTCAATGGCGTCGTCGCCATGACCGGCGGCCAGAAGCACGAAGGCGAGCTCTCCGTCGAGAAGATCGCGTATCAGGTCGCGGCCGAGGGCGTCAGGAAGATCGCGCTCGTCACCGACGAGCCGGGCAAATATGCGCCGGGTTATCCCTGGCCGCCGGGGTTGCGGATCCACAATCGCAACGTGCTGAACGAGGTGCAGCGCGACCTCGCGGAGACGGACGGCGTCACGGCGCTGATCTACGATCAGACCTGCGCCGCGGAGAAGCGCCGTCTGCGCAAGCGCGGGAAATTTCCCGATCCAGACGCCCGCATTTTCATCAACGAGCTGGTTTGCGAAGGATGCGGCGACTGCGGCACGGCTTCGAACTGCGTCGCAGTGCAGCCGCTGGAGACCGAGTTTGGGCGCAAGCGACGCATCGACCAATCGGCTTGCAACAAAGACTTTTCCTGCCTCGAGGGTTTTTGCCCGAGCTTCGTGACCGTGCATGGCGCAACGATGAAGAAGCTCGCGAGGGCGCAAGAGCTGCCCGAAGAGCCTCCTCGCCCGGCCCTGTCCGAGATCGGCGCGACGCCCTACGGCGTGCTCATCGCAGGGCTCGGCGGCACCGGCGTCGTCACGATCTCGGCGCTGCTGGGCCTCGCCGCGCATCTCGAAGGCAAGGGGGTGGGGGTCATCGACATGGCGGGCCTCGCGCAAAAGGGCGGGGCGGTCTATTGCCACGTCAAAATCGGGCGCGTTCCCGAGGAGGTGCACGCGATCCGCGTCGCCGCGGGCGAGGCGGACCTCATGCTTGGCTGCGACCTCGTCGTTGCGGGCGCGAAACTCGTGCTTTCCGCGATCGACCCGGCGCGCACCGCAGTCGTCGTCAATGGGGCTGAGGTCTTTCCGGGCGACATCGAGCGCAATCCGGATTTTCAGCTGCCCTCCGAGGCGATCAGGCAGTCGATCCGCGACGTGTCCGGCGCGCGCATCGACTTCATCGACCTGACTGCGCTGGCGCTGGCCCTGCTCGGCGACTCGATCGCCGCCAACATCTTCATGCTGGGCTTCGCCTGGCAGAAGGGCTATCTGCCGCTGCGCGACGCCTCCATCCTGCGCGCGATCGAACTCAATGGCGAGTCTGTCGCCATGAACGCGCAGGCGTTTCTGTGGGGACGCCGCGCCGCGCATGATCGCGCGAGCGTCGAGGCGGCGGCGCGCGCCTTGCGCTCGCAAGATGAGGTCCGCGAGCTGTCCCCGAGCTTAGACGAGATCGTCGAGCAACGCGCGGCTTTCCTCGTCGACTATCAGAATCAGGCCTATTCCGATCGCTATCGCGCGCGCGTCGAAGAGGCGCGACGCGTCGAAGAAGCGTGCGCGCCGGGGCGCAGCGAGCTGGCCGAAGCCGTCGCGCGCTATCTCTTCAAGCTCATGGCGGCGAAAGATTTCTATGAGGTCGGGCGGCTCTACACGAACGGCGATTTCGAGCGTCGGCTCCGCGAAACCTTCGATGGCGATCTGAAGCTCGAGTTTCACGTCGCGCCGCCGCTGCCGAGCCTGCAGCCGAAGACCGACTTCGGCGGCTCGCGCAAGATGACCTTCGGACCCTGGGCGTTCAAGGTCTTGAAGGTCCTGGCGAAGATGCGCCGGCTGCGTGGCACCTGGCTCGACGTCCTGCGCAACGATCACGATCGCATTGTCGAGCGAAGGCTCCTGCAACGTTACGAGGCGCTGCTGGACGAGATCTTTTCGGGCCTATCCCCCGAGAACCACGCGATCGCTGTCGCCCTCGCGCGGATTCCCGAAAAGATCCGCGGCTTCGGTCACATCAAGGCGCGACACATCGCGGCGGCGCAGATCGAGGAGGAACGCCTGCTCGAGGCGTTCCGCGGCTCCGTCGCGCCGGAGTCCGTCGCGCGGATCGCGGAGCCCGCGCAGTCAGGCTGACGCCTTCGCGCTCGGGCCGCGCTCCGGCGCGAGGTCGTAGCGCGTGCGAAACAGCGTGTCGCAAAGGTTCGAAGAGCCGAAGCCGTCGGAGAAGCTCACATTGCCGCGCGCGTGATGCGCGGCGTGCGCCGCGCTCGACGTCAGGCCCGCCAGGGAGGCGCGAGCCCGCGCGAGGAAGGTTCCGTCGTCGGAGCCGCGCAGCGCGGGCGAAAAGTCGTAGCCCGAGTGTTCGTAGAGCCCCCCGAAGGCGCCGGCGGTGACGACGAGGGAATGGAACAGCAGGTCCGAGCCGCCGCCGCCGATGAGTGCGAGGGGGATGAGATAGGGGCAGACGATTTCGAGAAAGAAGTCCGGCGCGCTCATGTAGCAAGCGCTTATGCCGCGGCTGCCGCGCGTCGAATGGTGAAGCGCGTGGCCGAGCCGGCGCATCAGCGTCGGGCGATGCAGCACGAAGCGATGCCCGATGTATTGCACAATGTCGTGGCCGACCGTCAGGCCGGCGACGCCGAGAATCATCGTGGCGAGCGAGAGATGCGCAGAGCCGACGAAGGCGAGGCCGGCCCATTGCGCCGCCAGCATGCAGGGCAGCAGCACGAAAAGCTGGTTCGCAAGAACGCGAGGCAAAAGCTGAAAGTAGCTCAAGCGTTCGACGGGCCGAGTCTTGTAGCGGGCGAGCGCGCCGCTGCGGTCGAGCTGCTCGAACCACAAGCCGAAGCCGTGAAACGCCAGCATCTGCATGAGCCAGACCTGCGCCGCGAGGGGCGCCCAATCGGTTGAGGCAATGCTCGTCATGTCGCTCCCGTTCGACCGCCCACTGGGCGGGACTCCCCCCTCTTCAAATCACCCGCCGCCGACACGCGAGGGATTTACACAAATCCAAGTCGAAGGAAAAGCGTGTAGCTGCGCGGGGATGGATCCGACTGGGCGCGCTGCGTCGATGGGTCGCAACGCCTCAGGGCTATTTCGCCGGCAATTCGCGCAGGAAAGCGAGCGCTGCATCCAGGAGCCTTTGGCGCAGCGCATCGTCGCCGAACGCCGCGGGTCCCGCCCGCACCCAGCCGCGCATTCTCCGATTCCCCGACAGCATCGGCGCAATGTCGGCGCGCTCCAACGCCCAACCGTCGCGGCCGTCGCCGAGCCTCAAGAGCAGGCCGTCGTGGCGCGCGCAGCACAAGAGATGCCCTCTCAGCAGGAAGGCGCGCCCGCCGAACATGGACTTTTCGGTCAATCCCGACTCGTCGCTGAGATCTTCCCGCAGCAGCTCTTCCAGTCCTTCGTCGCGCGCCAAGGTTCGGCTCCGCTCTATTTGGCCCGTCAGTCCTTCGCGAACCCCAGAAGCGTCAGAACATTGTTGGAAGAGTCGCGGAAATGCGCGAGGATTCCGCCCCAATCCTGTCTTTCCGGGGGTCCGAGGAAGCGCACGCCTTTCGCCGAAAGATCGGCGTAGACGGCGCTGATGTCGTCAACCTGCAACGAGAGCCCGACGAAGCGGCCGACGACTTCGTCATCTTCCGGATCAGCGTCTCTTCCGACAAGCTCGACGATGAGCGGCGCTTGCCCCACATCGAAGCCGATTGCGATGTCCTTGTAGTCCCACAACGGCTTGAGCCCGAGCGTGTCGGCATAGAACCGCCGCGCGGCTTCAAGATCGTCGACGAACACTCTTACGGCTCCGATTCGCATTCTTGCCTCCTGAAGCAGTTTCCATCGGCGATCCAGCCGACCGCGTCACAGGTCGTCCGTGTCCGACGTCCTATCCGAACTCTTCCAGCACCGTCTGAATCGCCTCCGGCCCGACATGCACCGGACCCGTGAAAGGATGGTCGAAGGACAAGACGACGAGAAGCCCCATGAAGACAAGGAGCGACAGGATTCCGGTCATGGCGACCTGAGCCCAGAGATTTTTCGTGCCGAAAAAGAAGGTGAACACGATCGTGAGCGCCGCTCCAAGCGTGAGAACGACCCAGACCATGGCCGGGACGATGCCGGAGGCCAGGCGCAGCCGCGTGCGGCGGGCCTGCGTCAGTGTGTCGAGCTGATGGAGCATCTCGGCGAAAGCCGCAGCGTTTGTCGACCCATTCTGCGGAAGCGCCATGACTGCGCGATAGAGGTCGGTGAGCGCCAGTCGGGCTTCCCGGCTCTCGCGCTCGATCGCCATTTGCGGCCAGTCGAATTCGATGGCGGTTCTGAGATATCTGCTCAACGCGGCCTTGGCGGCGCCGGCCTCCGACACGGTGTGCGTGGTCAGACGGTAGAGCGTCGCCGCGGCCCCGGCCTCTTCAGTGACGACGACTTCCGCTTCGCTGTATTTTTCCCAGACGGAAATGACCGCAAAGGCCAGAATGACGGCGTAGATCACGCCGACCGTCGCGAATTTGAAGCCGGCGATCTCATTGTTGGTCGTCAGTCGATGCAGCTCGACATGCCGGCGCACGAGAATGGGGCCGCCCATGGAGATCAGCGTCGGCAGCAACACGAGCAGGACGGCCGCAAGGGCGAGCGGGAGCTCACTGAGGAATAGCGACATCGAACCGCCCGCTTCGCAGAATGAACTCCCGGCTTCTCGCCGAGTTCTCCGGATCGCCGTGCATCAATTGTTGAGAATAACGAGCGAGACTGTTTCGAACAAGCTCGAATTCTTCGTCGGCCTTGAAAAAAACACAAAAAAGTGAGGCAATTGTAAGCGCTTGGGCCAGCTTAAGAACCCGGCTAAGCTCGTTTCATTGCGAGTTTCAGACTCGAGAGGGAGCCGCCCGGCGCAACTGGGGGATATTCGCCATGAGTAAGAAGACAATCTCGATCGCCGCATTGGCGCTCGCAACGAGCGCGAGCTTTGCCGATGCTCAGGTCATTGCGCCGCCGGAAGTCGTTCCGGTTGCGACCGCCTCCAAAAAAGGAAGCCTGCTCATTTTTCCCTATGTGACGGGCTATGTGGTGGATGACCTGTTTGTCGACACGGTGATCGAGATCCAGAACAACAGCCTTTCGCTGCCGGCGCCCGTCACCTGCACCTACGTCAACGAGCAGAAGGGGCGCATCAACTGGAGCTTCGTCATTACGCCGGCGGGCACGGTGACGTGGGATGTGGCCCTGGCGGCGATCGACCCTGGCACCGTCGGCGCGGCGGCCTTTCCGACGAGCGGTCCTTATGACGCTCCCTGGACGGACCCTTACCAGGGAGAGCTGATCTGCTTCGTCACCGATCCGACCGGCAGCTTCCAGGTCCCTTTCAATGAGCTGGCCGGGACCGCGACCTTCTTTATCCCCAACATTTTTGGGTCGGGGGGATTCCTTAGCGCCCGTTACAATGCCTGGTCGTTCCTCGTGCGTGAGGCGCCGAGCACGAACCCGGCTCCGGACAGCCTGACGACGACGGTCGGAACGCCCGGCCAGATCATATTGGACGGCGGCTACGGCGGCGAGCCGCTGTTCTATGACGCCTGCCCGGCTCAGAACATCCAAACCTTCATTCCGAACGGAGGCGTTCTGTATCTGTCCGGCACGGCGAACCCGGGCGGGTCGCCCGTCCCGGTTCTCGGCTCGTACGTCAACTCCGTGAGCTTCTCGAGTTGCCAGCAGGATCTTCGTCAGGATTTCCAGTGTCACCTGACGAAGGTGCAATTCGAAACCTGGAACTCGCAAGAGACCGACCACGGCCTCAGCTGGTTCTGCGCCGACAGCGTGGAGACCATCGGCCTCGCCGACGACAACTCATATCTCTACAATCCCTCGAACTTCGACTTCGGCCCGGGCGGCACCATCAGCACGAACCACCCCGGCATTCGCACGCCGGACGCGCGCTATGTGGCGGTCGGGGTGGCGAGCACAGAGTGCCCCGGCTCTTACAACACCGGTCTGGTCGGCTTGGCGTGGCAGTATCTCGTTTTCGGCAGCGACACGTCGATCGACGCGCTCGTCGCCTCGACGACGACCCCCGTCGGCTATGCGGCGGGACCGGCCTATAAGAACTCGTTCAACGTCACGCCGGCGGTCGGCAACGTCACGCAGACGATCCCGGTGCAGTCGGGCTTCGTGCTGTGGGACTGCGCGGACGGGAATTACTGCAACCCGTAGCGGGCGTTGGCCCACGCGATCGATGAAACGCCTTTGGCGGGGCTGAACGAAGGAACAGCCTCGCCCTGAAAAAAACATACAGAAGTGACGTATTTGCCGGCGCTTAGGCCAGCTTACGAACCCGGCTAAACTCGTTTGTTTGCGAGTTTCAGACTTCGGAGGGAGCCGCCTGGCGCAGCTGGGGGATATTCGCCATGAGTAAGAAGACAATCTCGATCGCCGCACTGGCGCTCGCGACGAGCGCGAGCTTTGCCGATGCGCAGGTCATTGCGCCGCCGGAGGTCATTCCGGTTGCGACCGCCTCCAAGAAGGGCAGCCTGCTGATCTTCCCGCTCGTGACGAT
>DATHCI010000174.1:0-11538 GCA_035319645.1 Methylocystis sp.
GAATTCCGAGCGGCGAAAGATCTGCGCGATGTCGATCGGCTCGGGGATGGAGGCGAGATCGGCGTACACCGTCTCACCGAGAATTTCTTGCCCCGCAAGGCCCGGATTGACCGGGATGACGCGATAGCCTTTGCCCTGAAGATATTTCGTGACGAAATAGCTCGGGCGGTTCCAGTTCGCGCTTGCGCCGACGAGCGCGATGACACGCGCGCGAGAGAGAACGCTGCGGATGAGTTCGTCCGAGTAGTGGAGATCGTCGCTCATCGCGTGGCCTCGGGAAACATCTGGCGCAACGCCGGCTCGCTGGCTGCGCAGACGCCGCGCTCGGTGACGAGCGCCGTGACATAGCGCGCCGGCGTCACGTCGAAGCCGAAATTTTTTGCCCGCGTCCCTTCCGGAGTCACCCGGATCCTCGCCGTCCGGCCGCGGTCGTCGCTGCCGCTGATGAACGTCACCTCGGATTCGTCGCGCTCTTCGATCGGGATTTCCGTCACGCCGTTCGCGAGCCGCCAGTCGAGCGTGGAGGACGGCAGCGCGACATAGAAGGGCACGCCATTGTCATGCGCGGCGAGCGCCTTGAGATAGGTGCCGATCTTGTTGCAGACGTCGCCGGTGCGCGTCGTGCGGTCGGTTCCGACGATGCAGAGATCGACGAGGCCATGCTGCATCAGATGCCCGCCGGCGTTGTCGACGATGACCGTGTGCGGGACATTTTCGCCCGCGAGCTCATAGGCCGTGAGGCTTGCGCCCTGATTGCGCGGGCGGGTCTCGTCGACCCACACATGGAGGCTGACTCCCCCGCGCGCCGCCTTGTAGATCGGCGCAAGCGCCGTGCCCCAGTCGACGGTCGCGAGCCAGCCGGCGTTGCAATGAGTGAGAATGTTGAGCGGCGCCCCGTCCTTGCGCGCCGCGGCCTCGGTGAGCAGCGCCGCCCCATGTTCGCCGATGGCCTCGCAGCAGCCGGCGTCCTCATCCGCGATGGCGTCGGCCTCGGCGAAGGCGAGATCCGCGCGACCCGAGGGCGCGGCCGGCAACAGCTTCTCGCGCAGGCGGTCGAGCGCCCAGCGCAGATTGACCGCGGTCGGGCGCGTCGCGAGAAGCGTCTCATAGGCGTGCGCAAGCCCAGCGTCGCTCGCGTCCTGACGCAGCGCCAGGGCGAGCCCATAGGCCCCGGTCGCGCCGATGAGCGGCGCGCCGCGCACGATCATGTCCTTGATCGCGACCGCCGCGGCGTCGAGCGTCGACAAGGCGCGCGTCTCGAAGCCGAAAGGGAGCTTGGTCTGATCGATGACGAAGACCCGCGCGTCGTCGCGCCAGATCGAGCGGTAGTGGCGTCCGCCGATGTTCATATGCGTTTCCTCTCGCGGGCCTCATCGCGATGGCGAAGACCGGTTGTCAGACTGAGTTTTCATCCAGGAACGCCGCGATCTCGGCGTTGGCGCGTAGCGCTGCGAGATCCTCGACGCCCGGCAGCTGCGGCTTGTCGCGCACGCTGTCGACGAGGCAGAGGAAGCCGAGCGGCTCGCCTTCGCAGGCGCGGAATTGATGCCAGGTCCAGGGCCCGATGGAGATGAGATCGCGCTCGGCGATCTGACGCACCTGGTCGCCGACGAGGCAGGCCCCGCGCCCGCGCAAGACCATGACGGCATGGGCGTGCCCATGCCGCTCGAGCGTCGAGAAGCCGCCGGGCGCGATTTCGAAATAGCGCAGCTCGCCGGCAAGGTGCGGGGAGGAAAAAAGCGTCTGGCGGGAGATCGCCTTGAAGGGCGCGGCGCCCTCCTCCTTGTATTTGAGGCGCTCGACGCCATTCCAGGAGAAGTCCGATGCGGCGTGGCGAAAGCTCGGGGGCGGGACGGGCTCACTCATCAAAATGCTCCGCGACGGCGCGCACGAATTTCTGCGTTTCGCCGGCGAGCTTGTCCAGCGGATTGAGCAGCAGGTCGCCGCCGATGAGCAGCATCGTGTCAGGCCCGTAGAAGTCAAGCGTCTCGGGGACGCGGTTCAGCGTCAAGCCGCCGGCCGGCACGGGAAGCGCCGGACGCAACCGTCCGAGCGGCGCCCGCGCCGCATCGGCAATGGCGCGACAGGTCGCCTCGCCATAGCCGAAGCGCCCGCCATAGGTCGGGAAGATCACCGCATCGGCGCCGAAGATGCGGAAGAGCCGGTTATAGAGCGGCGGCGCGATGCGCGCGCCCCCGCAAAAGCTCGGATGCGCGAAGAAGGCGACGTCGGGATGCTTGCGCTTCAACGCCACGAAATCGGAAAATCCGATGAGCGCCGGCGTGAGCATCGCCGCACGCAGGCCTTGTTCAACGGCGAGATCGAGCCGCCGGTCGATCTCGTCGAAACTCCCCCAAAGGCTCGGCACGTAATGGGTGAGCCGCCCGGTCGCGTCCGCGGCCTCGCGCATGGCGCGCGCGCAGGCGGGCGCGCGCTCGGAGAAGGGACTGAAGTCCTGGTCGGCCAGCCCGTGGTCGTCCTTGATGAAGTCGACGCCGCCCTTGGCGAATTCGAGCGCGAGCGCGGCGAGCTTTTCCGGGGAGAGGCCCTGCGGCTTCAAGGCCGAGCAGGTGAGCGGGCGGCGCCTGGCCCCGGCGAGCGCGCGCAACCCCTCGATCCCGTAATTTGGGCCGCCGAAAACCTCGGCAAGAGCATCGGGAATCTCGGCGTCCTCGAGCGACAGCGCGTCGTGGATCGAGCTGTTGCCGAAGAGCATGTTCAACAGCTGGCCGGCGTCGCGCCCCACCGTGCGGGGGCTGAGCGCGATCGCGATGTCGAAGGAGCCGTCGCCGCGGCCCCTCACGTCCCGCACCTGGCCGACGATCTCGTCGAGGATTTTCGGGTCCCGCACGGCGGCGAGCGGACATTCGACGCTCTGCTCGAGGGCGACGCGCCGCGCGAACTCCTCGGCTACGCCCGCGCCGGCGCGCAGGCGATAATGGGCGACGATGCGATCCATGAGGCGTTCCGGGGCTGCGACGGCGTGCTTGTGGCGCCTTTCTGCCCTGGGGGCAACCGGAGGAAGCGTTTGACGAGCCGGGGACCGCAAGCGTGAGCCCTCGTCACGCGAAAGCCTTCTCGCGCCGTCCGCTCACTTGTCGGGGAAGGGCTCCAGCGGCGCAAAGGCGCGCGGCGCAGAGCCGCTGAGGCTTCCCAAGAAAGAGACCAGATCGCGCGCGTCGCTCTCCTTGAGATCTACGCCGAGCTGCGTCTTGGCCATGATGCGCACGGCCTGCTGCAAATCGGCTACCGAGCCGTCGTGGAAATAGGGCGCCGTTTGCGTCACGTTTCGCAGTTGCGGGACTTTGAAGACATAGAGATCGGCGTCGTTCTTGGTCACCTCCGCACGCCCTTTGTCAGGCGCTGCGACGCCCGTTTCTTTCCAATAGTCCTCGTAGACGCCGAATTTTTGGAAAGACTGGCCGCCGAGCCCCGGTCCGTCGTGGCAGGACGCGCAGCCGAGCTCGATGAACTTGCGCAAGCCGTTCTTCTCGGCCTCGCTCAGGGCCGACTCCTTTCCGGTCAAGAACTCATCGAAGCGGCTCGGCGTCGCCAGCGTGCGCTCATAGGCTGCGATCGCGACGCCCCAGTTTTTCTGGGTTATTGGCTCCGCCTCGCCCGGAAAGGCTCGGGCGAAGAGCTGGGCATATCCGGGGATGGCCTTGATCCTGGTCGTGACCGCAGCGAAATCCGGATTGCCAAAGGTGGCCGGGCCGGTCGGTGACTTTTCGGCCTGCTCCTCCAGGGAGGCGCGATCGCCGCGCCAATGCTGCTTGAACTGCAGAAAGGCGTTGAAAATCGACGGGGCGTTGCGCGGATTCTCCTTGCCGAAGACGCCGATGGCTTTCGGCAGTCCGTCCGCGCCGCCGCGATCGGACTGATGGCAGTGGCCGCAACTGACGTTTCCGTCCGCCGACACGCGATTTTCGAAGAACAGGCGACGCCCCAGCTCGACACGCGCGACTGCGGCGGCGTCAGCGCTCTCCGCGGTCGGAGGAAGGGGCGCAAGGCCCCTGCTGCGGGCGTCTTCGACCAGGCTTGGCGCGCCATACGCGTTCGATCTCGGCTCGACCGTCAGGGCTGCCGCCCCGCAGGCGACGAGGCTGGCGGCAATTTGGGCGACGTAACGGATCCTGGACATCAATTCTTCCCCGTGCCGGCGCGGGCGCAAACAAAAGCCGGCGGTCGAAGCTCTCCAACCTCAACGGTCTCAAGGAGCTTCTCGCCGGCTTTTTCAGGCTTCGAGCGCGGGCTCCGCCCGCCCGCGCAGCCTTAGATCTCGGCGGACTCGTACGACGTGACTTCCATGCCGACGCAGACTTCAACGATGACGGGGGCAGTCCAGGTCATGAAGGTTTCCTCCGGTTCTCATGTCGAGATCTCGGCCTGCCGGTCACCATTGCCGCGACCCCTTGTCGCTTGTTGCAGGCTCAAGTTCGGAAGCTTCTAACA
This sequence comes from Methylocystis sp., assembly GCA_035319645.1. GTDB lineage: Bacteria > Pseudomonadota > Alphaproteobacteria > Rhizobiales > Beijerinckiaceae > Methylocystis. The sequence goes on from DATHCI010000174.1 coordinate 4,453, forward strand.
TGGCGGGCTGCGACGCGCAACGAGGACGCTCACGAGGACGCTCACGACTCTCAGGACAATCGGGCGAACGCTTCAATCCCACCGATCGCCCCGATCAATTGTCAGGCTCGGCCGGGGCGATCGGAGCGTGGCTCGGATTTTTTCGTTTGGACGCCGCCTCAGCGGCGAACAGACGCGCCAAGTCAGGCGCGTTGCTGCGTCGCATGGCCCCGATTGCTCCTGTCCAACCCACACCCTTTCGCGAAGGGCGGATCGACGATCGGCGGCGGTGTTAGCGATGCAGGTTTGTCCCTGTGAAGCTTGAGGAGAGCAACATGGCCGATCATCCGCGCGGAGCGGCGCTGCTGCATGATCCGCGATTGAACAAGGGCACGGCGTTCACGGAACAAGCGATGTCAAACGATCGCAACGAAGGCGACGGGGCTCTCTTCGTGGCTGCTGGCTCGTGAGCCGCGTGCAGTCGAGTTACGGCTCGCCGCTCCCGGCTTCCGGCGCCTTATAGGCCCGGAGCGTCTTGGCGATGATGGGCTCCGTCGTCGAACGCCATTCGGGTCCCGCCTTCTCCACCGGCGTCGGGCCGGGCCCCGCCACCATATGCACGATTTTGAAGCCCTTTTCGTCGAGCGTCCGCAAAAAGTCCGGCAGCATCTTCGCCGTGCTCTCCTTCGAGTCGTGGAACAGCACGATGCCTTTGCCGGCCTTCTCCAGCCGCTCCATGACGAGCGCGAGCTCGGCCTGCGGCGTCATCTGGCGCCAGTCCGAGGCCCAGAGGTCCGAGCCGAACACCGCCATGCCGCGCCCATGCGCGTAGTCGAGGAGCGCCGGCGAATCGGCGAAGCCGGGAAAACGGAAGAACGGCGAATGCGGCGCGCTCGACGCCTCGCCGAAGCCCGCCCGATCCACCGCGGCGATCCCTTGCTCGATGTCGCGCCTGGCGGCTTCGAAGCTCATCATGCGCAGCGTGCGCTCGGGATGCGTCATCGAATGATAGCCGACGCTGTGGCCCTCCGCGACCTCGCGCTTGACCAGAGCCGGCATGGCCTCGGCATTGCGACCGATGAGGAAGAAGGTGGCCTTGGCGCAATGGTCTTTCAGCGCCTCCAGCACCGCCGGCGTGGTCGCCGCCGGCCCGTCGTCGAAGGTCAGCACGACCTCGTGGTCCTTGAGCGCCAGGGTCTGCGGATAGCTCTGCAGTCCGAGCGAGAGCCCTTGCGCGCCGTCGATGGCGATTTCGCGCGGCGCGTCGCAAGCCGAAGCGATTGTCGTGAAGCCGAGCCAGACGGCTAAGGCGAGATAGTTGCGCATAGGACCCCTCTTTCGTTCATTAGCGGTTTGACTTCCGCATATCGCGGGTTATGCACCGCTGGACTCTAGCGCGGGCCGCGGCATGACGCCAGAAATCGACCACACGGCGACGAAAGCCGACAGTTTTCGCGACGACGATGGCGCGCCGCGCGGCGCTTTCGTGGCGGACGTCGAGGCCGCGGTCGACGCAGGTGACTCGGGCCGCGCCCATGCGCTCATCGGCGAGCTTCACGAAGCGGATCTCGGCGCGCTGCTGGAGCTTCTGGACCACGAAACCCGGCCGCGCCTCATCGGCCTCATGGGCGCGGATTTCGACTTCGCGGCGCTCACGGAGGTCGGCGAGACGACGCGCGAGGACATCCTCGAAGAGCTGCCTGTCGAGACCCTCGCCGAAGCGGTGCGCGACCTCGAAAGCGACGACGCCGTAGCGATCCTGGAGACGCTCGAGCCCGCGGAACAGGCGGAGGTGCTAGAAGCGCTGCCCGCGCACGAGCGCATCGTGCTGCGCCGCTCGCTCAACTACCCCGAAGACAGCGCCGGCCGCCTCATGCAGGCGTCGCTCATCGCCGTGCCGGCCTTTTGGACCGCAGGCCAGGTGCTCGACTTCTTTCGCGAGACCGACCCGGAGCTGCTGCCGCACAATTTCTTCGAGGTCTTCGTCGTCGATCCGGGCTACCGCCTGCTCGGCACGGTTTTCCTCGACGCGCTCGTGCGCGCCCGCGCCGATCGGCGTCTCGACGAGATCATGCAGGCGGACCGTCGCCACGTGCATGAGACCGAGACGCGCGACGAGGTGGCTCGCCTCTTCGAGCGCTACAATCTTGTATCAGTTCCCGTCGTGGATGACGCCGAGCGGCTCGTCGGCGTGATCACCATCGACGACGTGGTCGACGTGCTGCAGGAGGCGGCGTCGGAGGAGATCAAGGCGCTCGGCGGCGTCAATCCGCAAGAGGAGCTCTCGGACGATTACTGGCGCACGGCGCGCGGCCGGTTTTGGTGGCTGCTCGTCAATCTCTTCACCGCCTTCGTCGCCTCCTCGGTGCTCAAGCTGTTCGAGAACCAGCTCGAGCGAATGGTGGCTCTGGCGGTGCTTGCGCCGATCGTCGCGAGCCAGGGCGGAAATTCCGCAACCCAGACGATGACCGTCGCCGTGCGGGCGCTGGCGACGCGCGAGCTTTCGCGCGCCAATGCGCTACGCGTGATCTTTCGTGAGCTCGCAGCGGCCGTCCTCAACGGCGCCGCGTTCGGGCTCATCACGGGCGTCGTGGCCGGCTACTGGTTTCACAGCATCGGCATCCTGCCGGTCATGGCGCTGGCGATGTTCACCAATCTCATCGCCGGCGCGCTCGGCGGCGTGCTCGTGCCGATCGCGCTCGACCGCTGGAAGGTCGATCCCGCCGTGTCGTCCTCGGCCTTCGTGACCACGGTGACGGACGTCGTAGGCTACGGGTCCTTCCTTTCTATCGCCACTTTGTGGTTTCATCTATTCTGAATCCATGGCTGAAGCCCGGCGTTAACGAGGCGTTTCCGTCTGGGGGATAATTTGAGCCCATGAGCGCCTTGACTTCGTTCCGAGTTCCCGTCGCGGCCGCCCTGCTTGCGGCCGCGAGCCTGCTTGCCGGCTGCGGCAGCGCGATCGACCCCGGCTATTCGTCGCGGCCGCGCTTCTCCACATCCGCTCCGCTCGTCAACGCCAAGCGCGACCCGGATTTTCTCGCCTATGCGGTGCCGACGAGCGACCTGCATCTCTATCCGGCGACGCGTAGCGCCGAGTTCGACGTGCACGGCGTCGACGTCTCGAAATATCAGGGCGACATTGATTGGCGCGCCGTGAAAGATTCCGGCGTGGCCTTCGCTTTCATCAAGGCGAGCGAGGGCGCGGACAACATCGATCGCAAATTCGTCGCCAATTGGGAGGGCGCCCGGGCCGCCGGCGTCCCTCGCGGACCCTATCACTTCGTCTATTGGTGCCGCCCGCCGCTCGAGGAGATCGCGAATCTCGAACGCATCGCGCCCGTGGAGCCGGACGCGCTGCCGCCTGTGCTCGACGTGGAGGCGACGCCAACCTCCAGGACCTGCACGCGCCGTCTCGAGCGCGAGGAGACGCTGCACGACATGCGCGTGATGCTGGAGGAGATGGAGCGCCACTATGGCAAGCGCCCGATCATCTACACGTCTGTCGATTTCTACCAGGCGATCCTGGCCGGCGACGGGCTTGCGGACTATCCGATCTGGGTGCGCTCAACCAAGTATCACCCGACGGTGCGCTACGGCGCGCGCAAATGGACCTTCTGGCAATATCGCTCCGACGGGGACGTGCCTGGAATAAGGGGGGCCGTCGACGTGAACGCCTTCCATGGCTCGCATGAACAGTGGCGGAAGTGGCTCGCCGAGCAGTCGCGCGCGAAGTCGATTGGACAAGCCGAGTAAGTGCGGCGGAGCGGGAAGAGCCCGCTCGCCTTGCATCCGCCGCCTCGTCAGCCCTTCGAGAGCTCCGCCTCGAGCTCCGGCAGCGCTTTGAACAGGTCGGCGACCAGGCCGAAATCGGCGACCTGAAAGATCGGCGCCTCCTCGTCCTTGTTGATCGCCACGATGACCTTGCTGTCCTTCATGCCGGCAAGATGCTGGATCGCCCCCGAGATCCCCGCTGCGATGTAAAGATCCGGCGCGACCGCCTTGCCGGTCTGGCCGACCTGCAGGTCGTTCGGCGCATAGCCCGCATCGACTGCGGCGCGCGAGGCCCCGATCGCGGCGTTGAGCTTTGCAGCCACGGGCTCCAGCACCTTCGAAAAATTCTCGGCGCTGCCGAGGCCGCGACCGCCCGAAACGATGATCTTCGCTGAGGTCAATTCCGGGCGCTCGGACTTCGCGAGCTCTTCGCCCTTGAATTGCGAGAGGCCCGGATCGCGGGCCGCCGCGAGCGTCTCGACCGGCGCGGCTCCGCCGTCGCCCGTCGGCGCGAAGGCTGTCGTGCGCACGGTGATGACCTTCTTCGCGTCCCTGGCGCGGACTGTCTGGACCGCGTTGCCGGCGTAGATCGGGCGCTCGAAAATGTCCGGGGCGACGACCTTGATGATGTCCGAAACCTGCGCCACGTCGAGCAGCGCGGCGACGCGCGGCAGGATGTTCTTCGTGGTGCTCGTGGAGGGCGCGATGATGACGTCATAGCCGGGCGCGAGCGAGACGAGCAGCGCGGCCACCGGCTCGGCGAGCATGTGGTCGTAGAGCGCCGCGTCGGCGTGAAGCGCCTTGTCGACGCCCGCGAGCGTCGCAGCCTCTTTGGCGGCGGGGCCAAGTCCTGCGCCGGCGACGAGGATGTGAATGGGGCCGCCGATCTCCTTGGCGGCGGTCAGCGCCTTGGCGGTCGCCGGCGCGAGCGCGCCCTTCGCGGTCTCGGCGAGAAGCAGTATCGACATGATCTAAAGCACTCCCGATTCCTTGAGCTTGGCGACGAGCTCCGGCACGGAGCCGACCTTGATTCCGGCCTTGCGTTGCGGCGGCTCGGCGGTCTTCAGGATCTCGAGCCGCGGCGCGATGTCGACGCCGTAATCCTCTGGCGTCTTGACCGCGACGTCTTTCTTCTTCGCCTTGATGATGTTGGGCAGGCTCGCATAGCGCGGCTCGTTGAGACGCAGGTCCGTCGTCACGATCGCCGGGAGTTTCAGCGTCACGGTCTGCAGGCCGCCGTCGACCTCGCGGGTCACGTCCACGGCGCCGTCGCCGATCGCGACCTTGGAGGCGAAGGAGCCCTGCCCCCAGTTGAGCAGCGCCGCCAGCATCTGGCCGGTCTGGTTGCTGTCGTCGTCGATCGCCTGCTTGCCGAGAATGATCAGGCCGGGCTGCTCCTCGCTCGCGATCTTGGCGAGAATCTTGGCGACGGCGAGCGGCTCGACCGTGGCGTCGGTCTTGACGAGGACGCCGCGGTCGGCGCCCATGGCGAGGCCGGTGCGCAGCGTCTCCTCGGCCTTGGCGGGGCCGATCGAGACGACGACGACCTCCGTCGCCTTGCCGGCCTCCTTGAGGCGCAACGCCTCTTCAACGGCGATCTCGTCGAAGGGATTCATCGACATTTTGACATTGGCGAGATCGACGCCGGAGCCGTCGGGCTTGACCCGGATCTTGACGTTGTAATCGACGACCCGCTTGACGGGCACGAGGATCTTCATTGCGCAACTCCGATGGGCGGGCTCAAAGCCCCGCCGCCGATTCGCGTCCGACCGGCAAGAATTTGGATTGCTTGGGCTTTCCCGCGGCGCTCGAGCGAACGCCGAGTCGCGCGAAGCCCGCGGGCGCCGCTCTGGTAGCGGGGCCGGGCGGGCGTGTCAAACGCGGGTTCGCCGCCGCGCGGGCGCGCCATCGCGGCTCGGCGACATATTCTCGCGGTTTGCGTCCCACGCTCCGTTTATTCGAGCAGGCCCCTTTGGAGCCGGCTCGGAAATCGGAGAAGCTCTGCTTGATCCGCCGCCACGAGCGCTTCACTCAGAACGGCAAGTAGCGGCTGACGATCGCCAGCGTGACAAGCGAGACGGCGCCGACGCCGAGACTCCAGCCGATAAGCCTCTTTTCGACCGGCAGCAACGGCTCGACGAAGCGCTGGTCGATCTCTCTTTCCAGTTCCGGTTCAGACATGGCGCGATCCTTTCGTTTCAGGCGGCGAGCGGCGGCTTGACGCCGGCAAAGAACAGCCAGGAGATCAGGAGCCCGACCCATATTACGAAGCCGAACAGGCTCACGAAATAGACCGCGGCGAGCCGGCCGATCCCCTCCTCCCACAGCTTGCGGAAGTTCGAGAGCACGCCGATCGAGAAGAAGGTGAGAACGAAGAAAATCACACGGAAAGTGTTCGCTTCCGCGATCGCAGGCGTGAGCTTCTGCGTCAATCCCCCGCCGAGGGAAAGCGCGAGCGCGACGACGAAGGTGATGACAAAGCCGATGATGAATTTTGGAAAGCGGCGCCAGATCTCGATGAGCTGCGCCTTTTCTCCGGCGCCCGCATTGATGTGCTTGGTCCAGATTTCGGCGAGCACGAAGGCCCAGACGCCGATGAAGATGTCGATGAAGACCTTCACGGTCGTCGTCACGCCGATGATCCAGCCGGACTCATATCTCACGCCGTCGACAGCTGCTTGCGAGGTGAGAAGCGACTCGGCGATCGCGCCCGCGGCCACCGCCGCTCCGTCGGTCTTGACCGCGAGGCCGAGCCAGGCTGCGGCGACGAGCGGCTCATGCGCGAGGAATGTCTGCGCGAGGAAAGGCAGCAGCGCGACCTCGACGACGGCGAAGATCACGACGAGCGACGAGACGAAGACCGCGACCTGAGGACGCGCGCGGATCGCGCCGCCCGTCGCGATCGCTGCTGAGACGCCGCAGATCGAGATGCCCGAGGCGAGCGGCGCCGCCCATTCGCGCGAGAAGCCGAAATATTTGCGCGCGACGAAATAGACGACGGCCCAATAGATGAGATAGGCCTCGATGATCGCCGCGACGCCGCGCAGGAGCAGCGAGGATGCGAGGGCGAGCTTGCCTGCGGCCGTCACGGCGATGAAGCCGCCAAGAATGACGATGGCGATCTTCACGTAGAGCTCGGGCCGGATCGCTTCGCGCAGCCATTCCGCAAAGCGCGGGAAGAAGTTCGCGATGACGAGCCCCGCGATCAGCGCGACAAGAAAGCCGCCCTCGTTCGTCAGCCTGAGCGACCAGGAGATGCCGAACTTGGAAAAGTCTGCGGGCGTCACGGCGGCGAGATGCGCGTAGGAACCGACGAACCAACTTGCATAGGCG
>DATHCI010000175.1:0-2132 GCA_035319645.1 Methylocystis sp.
TTCGCCTCCATCCCGACGAGGCCGTCGTCGCCGCCATTCGCTGCGTCTTCGCCCGCTTCGCCGAGATGGGATCGGCGCGACGGGTCTGGCTGTGGTTCCGCTCCGAAAGGTTCCAGTTCCCCCTGCAAATGCACGCCCGCGCCGAGATCCGCTGGGTCGAGGCGAGCTACACGGCCATCCACCACGTCCTGAGCAATCCCGTCTATGCCGGGGCCTATGTCTATGGCAAAACCCGCCGGGAGACGGTTCTCGACGCCTCCGGCGCGCGCACGAAACGCATTCGACGCCTGCCCCGCTCGGAATGGCGGGTCTTCATCCCCGAGCACCACACTGGGTACATCGACTGGCCGACATATGAAGCCAATCAGCGACGCCTCGCCCAGAACACGCGGCCAGAGCCGCACAGAAGCTCCGGCGCCGTGAGAGAGGGGGGCGCCCTTCTGCAAGGCCTCGCCAGTTGCGGCCATTGCGGACGCCGCCTGCACACCCACTATCGCGGGCGGAGCTCAACGCCGGGATATCATTGCTCCGGCAAGACGCTGGTCGAGGGTCGCGGCGTCTTTTGCCTCAATGTCGGCGGCGTCCAGATCGACGACGCGGTCACGAAGGCCTTCATCGCCGCGCTAGAGCCCGCCAGGCTCACCGCAGCCATCGCCGCCGCCGAGCGACTCGAGGCGGATCGCGAGGCTGCGCTCAAGCCATGGCGGCTCGCGGCGGAACGCGCGAGCTACGAAGCCCAGCGCGCCGAGCGCCGTTATCGCGCCGTCGATCCGGAAAACCGTCTTGTGGCGCGCGGCCTCGAGCGCGAGTGGGAAGCCTCCCTCAGGGCGCTGGAGGCCGCGAAGGCCGATCTTGCGCGACGCGAGAGCGAGCGCCGGCGCACAATCACCGAACAGGAGCGCAGCCGCCTGCTCGCCCTCGGGCCCGATCTCGTGTCGCTGTGGAACGCGAGCACGACCACGGCGCGCGACAGGAAGGAATTGCTCCGGACGCTGATCGACGAAGTCGTCGTCAGGGTCGAGCGTCAGGCGTTTTGCGCCCATCTGACGGTGCGTTGGAAGGGCGGCGCGCTGACCGAGATCGATCTCGACCTGCCCCGGTCGCGGCCCGCCACGATCCGCACCAGCGAGGACACGGTCGAACTCCTGCGCCGGCTGGCGGCGCATTATCCCGACGCCGTGATCGCCGGCGTTCTCAACCGTCAGGGCCGCACGACCGCCTATGGCCATCGCTTCGACCGCAACCGCGTCGGCAACTTGCGCCGGCACTGGAATATCCCGGCCTTCTGCGAAACCTCGCACGCCGAAGGCGATCTCGTGACCATCAGGCAGGCCGCCGTCGCGCTCGGCGTCGCCCCCTCGACCCTTCACCGGCTGCTCAACGACGGCGGCATCGCCGGCGAGCAACTCACCCCCGGCGCTCCCTGGCGCATTCGCCTGACCGATGAGCTCCTGGCGCGTTTCGTCGCCGAGGCCGACGACGGCTTTCTGCCCATGCGCGAGGCCATGCGCGCCCTCGGCGTCTCCCGTCAGACCGTGTTGCAGCGGGTCAAGCGCGGCGAGCTCGAAGCCGGCCACGTCGTGCGCGGCAAGCAAAAAGGACTCCGCATCAAAGTCTTAGCTCAGCAACCCACCCTCTTCGATCAACCCGCATAAGCCAGGGGGCAGTATGACTCTGCATCCAAGTACTTGGAGATATCGACGTCCACCACCCAGCGGAGCCCCTGCTCCATGAAGCCCGTTCGCAGAGCGCGAAGGGCGTCATGGGCCGAGCGGCCCGGCCGGAAGCCATACGAGCACGGCAGAAAGTCCGTCTCGTAGATCGGCTCCAGCAGCATCAGGATCGCCCGCTGCGCCACCTTGTCTTCCAGCGTCGGGATGCCGAGCGGGCGTTTCGCGCCGTCCGCCTTCGGGATGTAACGCCGCCGCACCGGCGGCGCGCCATAGCGGCCCGACTTGATGCGCGCCAGCAGGCCCGTGAGGTTGGCCTCCAGGTTCGCTTCGTAGTCGTCCGCGGTCATGCCGTCGACGCCCGGCGCGCCATCCTTGCGCGTCAGACGAAACGCCTCGAACATCCATTCGAGGTCGATCAGGTGATGCAACGAGGCGAACACCCGCGTCGGATGCGTCCTC